>JAGLMY010000309.1 GCA_023139775.1 bacterium | reverse complement strand
AACACTTTTTGAGTATTATGCCCATCGCGCCCACCCAATCCAAATACGCATATCAAATGCATTTTTGCGCGAAATTATATATAAATCCCAACCAGGAATCATTTGCACATAAAACACAACGATTATATTTGACAAAAAATGAGAAAGGGGTAGAGTGGAGCGGTGTTGCAGAAATATGGAGAGGTGGCTGAGTGGATGAAGGCGGCTGACTGTAAATCAGCAGCACCCGTAAGGGTGTCGTGGGTTCGAATCCCATCCTCTCCTAAATCTCGTAAGGATGAGAAAAAATGAAATTAGTATTCATTGATGAAACAAGTGATAGTAAATTTTCGAAGTATTTGGGTTTATCATGTGTAGTTATTGATTGTGCATTTTATAGGGGAATCAAAGAACAATTTCAGAAGATTTTGAATGAAAGTGGCTGGATTGAATCGGTACAGGTGGCCGGATTGGCTCGGTGCATGCATGCGCGACGTGATTAGAAACTTCTGCCTCCAGGATGAATTGGAAGCGGCATATAAGTTGATAGTAGCAGGTTTTGGCGATCTGCAAGAAATTGACATGGGAAATGATTTTTATCACTTGCCACATCAATCGCTTGCCAGCGGTATTGAACGTTTAATGAAGTGCTATATCTGTCTAGTTTGCGAAGCTAGGAACGGTAGCTTTCCCAACTGTCAGGACTTGAAAAAGCTGGGGCACGATTTGTCTTCTCTTAGTGAAACGATTTGTTGTAAGTATATTAGCAAGAATAAAATCCCTCGTCTGAAAGAGGATTATTCATTTCTCGTAAATGATGAACTCTTGAAGAGAATTATTCACATCCTTTCTGAATTTGGAAAAAAAGCTCGTTACTACAATCTTGATGTAGTAACTGGAAAACAGAAGCTTCCAATTAACCCAAAAGAGAAATGGGAAGAACTGGAAAGTAGTATCGAAGACATTGCACCCTATTTGGGTTCAGAAGCCACAGAAGCTCTTCAACGGGACTATTACCCACGAGTACACAGTCAGATTATTGCAAAACTAGAGCGATTCATCCGAGCAATTGCGATGCAGTTCACTCTTGAAGAACATGGCGGAAGATTGCGGCAATATTCTAGTGTATTCACATCGTTCAGAAAGTTAAGGGATGAAGAACTCGGCACAACGGATTACAGGCGTTCTGTCAAGATTCTCCGGAGAAAGAAAGAGAAATGGAGCAAGCGAACAGAAGAAGAAATCCAAAAGAGTGCCTATCCCACAAAAAGGATTTTTCGAGATCATTTCAATGGTGAGTGGCCTTTCCGGTCGGACCAAGTATTTATCGAATGCAGAGAAATCCTGTTTTTTATCGTCAATATTGAAGGTTATGACTTTGCCTTGAATGGCGCGGCTGCAAGCCGGTACAAATTTCCTTGTCCTTATGAGGCAGGAGTGGCAATTTTAGGGAAATCCATTAGTCCCTTTATTGAAATGGCACGTAACCTTGGAAAGCCATCTGCTGATGGGGTGAAATGAGATATCCTGCTATGTTCAATACAAACCGACCATGAAATGATTCGGGATATCTCAATATGTAATGGTGGACGGAGTAAGTTTAATAGTTTTTAAAAAAACAAATAAAAAAACCGCACAATTTGACGTTGAAGTTCTGACGAATGATTTGATAGATCACATCAACAAATCCACCAACGTTATCATCCTACGCACACGCGTCAACCTCTCGCACTTTTTATCTTTCCGCAATTTTGTATCTCTTTTCAATAAATCCTTATATTCATAAAACGCCAGATGCATTATTGTGATGTCCTCGTCAGATAGTTCGACGAGTATGGGATTCGTGGGTTTGAGGATTTGCATGGGAACCTCCTTAAAAATGCTTGGTTTTGTGATATATTACACACGATATTATGTTTATTGCATAGTTGACTATAGTCACTGGTTGCTGCGAATACGAGCGTAGGGGCACGGCGCGCCGTGCCCCTACAAAGATTCACCGCCGCAATCCGACCATCCTGGTCTCTTTCAAAATTGCCAGGGCTTTGGGCGCGATGACCCGTCTTCGCTAAAGCTACGCCGTGGCAAGACCGCGCCCCTACGGTTTTTTTGTTGTTTCATTTGTTCATTGGTGGGCGGGTTTAGAACCCGCCCCTACGATTTTTAAAATATCACGCAATTAAAATTAATTTTTCCTGTCTAACGATTTGAAGAAAAAACACGGAGACAGGGAACATGAAATCCAACCGCCGATCCGTTCGATTAAAGAACATGATTATTCAACCAATGGGGCATATTTTGTGACAATATGCACGCATAACATGGAAAATGTTTTTGGGGAAATTAATATCGTAGGGGCGGGGTCTCCGCGCCCACCAGCGTCTCCCCGCCCACCAAACCAGACCCGACAGTCCAATAAAATGAATTTAAACGAATACGGTATTATTGTTAAAAAATGTTGGGATGATATAAACAACCATTTTAATGACGTTGCCACGGATTATTTTATTATCATGCCAAACCACATCCACGGCATCATCACCGTACGGGCGCGGTCCCCGCGCCCACCAGATAAAATCCATCTGCCAAATGAATCCAATGAAATTGATATTGGCGGGCGCGGGAACCGCGCCCGTACGACATTAGGAAATATCATTGCATATTTTAAATATGCATCAACAAAACAAATAAACGCGATGCGCAATATTGGGATTCAAAAAATATGGCACCGCAATTATTATGACCGCATTATCCGTAATGATAGGGAATTAAATGAAATACGTGAATACATTATAAACAACCCAATGCATTGGGAAACCGATAACGAATATAATATATCGTACGGGCGGGGTCTCCCCGCCCGCCAAACCAAACCCGCCCACCATTGAAATTTAATTTATTTTTATTTTTATTCATCTGGCGGGCGGGGAGACCCCGCCCCTACACAACTATTTTCTGTTTGTTTTTAAACGATTTTCTGGGATTCAATAATGCCCTTATAAAACAATTATTTTATTGATTTTGGGCCCGGGGTGATTTTTTTAAAAAAAAGTGAAAAAAATTAAAAAAATATTGACACTTTTGATGAAATTTACTATACTCCGTATTCCTTATATTTGGTTTTTCTATAAGTTATATATATAAGGAAACAATTTAAGCATTCGTTTAGGTATGCGGGAGGAATTTGTAAGTTTAAAAATCAGCGTTTTCGCTGATTTACTTATGAAGAAACCACGTTCTCAGGCCGCGAGGTTTCAGGGCGAAGGTCTTCCCACAATACTGCAGAAGGGCTCATTCTGTATGTAATGGAATGAGTGTTGCCTTTTTAAAAAGACGGATGTTTATCCGTCTTTTTTATTTTAAATATTTTTTGGAGGGCGTTTATGCCGACCATCAGTCAGTTGATTAGAAAAGGACGTGAGACCGTTAAGCGCAAAACCGGTTCTCCTGCCTTGAAAAATTGCCCGCAGCGGCGTGGGGTGTGTGTGCGTGTGTATACCGTGACACCGAAAAAACCGAACTCTGCTTTGCGTAAGGTTGCCAGGGTTCGTTTGACCCATGGCATGGAAGTTACCTGTTACATTCCGGGTGAAGGTCACAATCTACAGGAACACAGCATTGTATTGGTGCGTGGTGGTCGTGTGAAAGATTTGCCTGGTGTTCGTTATCATGTTGTGCGCGGCACTTTGGATACAGCCGGTGTGCAGAACCGCAAACAAGGGCGTTCTAAGTACGGATTAAAACGTCCTAAAAAAGCTAGTTAAGTATTAAGGAGGAGACGGCTTTATGCCCAGAAGAAAAGAAGTCGCCAAACGTGAACTTGAAGGTGATCATCGTTTTAACAGCCCGGTGGTTACTAAATTTATTAATGGCCTGATGAAGGGCGGAAAGAAAAGCACCGCAGAAAGTATTTTCTATGGCGCGTTGGTGATTATTAAAGATAAAAATGGTGACCCTACCTTAAATACATTTAAACAAGCACTGGATAATGTGAAGCCCCAGTTGGAAGTTAAATCCCGTCGCGTGGGTGGAGCTAATTACCAAGTGCCGATTGAAGTGCGAAGCGAACGTCAATTATCTTTGGCTATTCGCTGGATTAAAGATGCAGCCAATGGGCGCAAGGGAAAAAGTATGAAAGAACGTCTGGCTGCAGAGTTGTTGGAAGCCGCGGGTAATCAAGGTGCCGCGGTGAAGAAGAAAGAAGATACGCATAGAATGGCTGAGGCCAACAAAGCCTTTGCTCATTACCGCTGGTAGGTTGGGGCAAGGCCCAGAGCATAGCTGCAGTATTCTGGAAAAATAAGGAGTAAAGTACGTTGGCACAGTCTTTGGATTTAGCCAAAACCCGGAATATCGGGATTATGGCGCATATTGATGCAGGCAAAACTACCATCACAGAACGCATTCTCTATTACACCGGTAAATCCCATAAAGTGGGTGAGGTGCATGAGGGAACAGCGACCATGGATTGGATGGTACAAGAGCAGGAGCGCGGAATTACGATTACTTCCGCGGCAACTACCTGTTTCTGGAAACATCACCGCATCAACATCATTGATACGCCCGGTCACGTCGATTTTACGGTGGAGGTCGAGCGGTCATTACGGGTGTTAGACGGAGCGGTGGCGGTCTTTGACGGTGTGAGTGGAGTCCAACCCCAGTCTGAAACGGTCTGGCGTCAGGCGGACAAGTACCAGGTTCCGCGTTTGGCGTACATCAATAAGATGGACCGGGTCGGAGCGGATTTTATGCAATCCGTACGTAGTATTCGGGAGCGATTGGGCGCCAAGGCGGTTCCAGTACAGATTCCGGTCGGCTCAGAAGCTGATTTCCGGGGTGTTGTGGATCTCATTGAGATGAAGCAATACGTCTGGAAAGATGAAAAATTAGGCGCGGAATTTGATGTGACGGACATCGATGAAACTGAATTTTTTATCGCCCGGGCCAAGCGCGATAAGTTAATTGAAGCATTGGCGGATTATGACGATGCGCTCATGGAGAAATACCTCGGAGGCGAGGATGTTTCTGAAATTGAGATTAAAAAGGTTTTGCGCACGGCTGTTCTGTCCGGCACTTTGGTTCCTGTGTTGTGTGGTACGGCCTTTAAAAACAAAGGCATACAGCCTCTGCTGGATGCGATTGTTGATTATTTGCCGTCGCCTTTGGATACTACGGCGGTGGAAGGTGAAATTCCCGGAACAGACAAAAAAGAAAAACGTCCGTCCAATCCCAAAGCGCCTTTTGCTGCGTTGGCTTTTAAAGTAATGACAGATCCCTATGTTGGAAAGTTAACCTATTTCCGCATATATTCCGGAACCGCAACAGCCGGTTCCTATATTACTAATGCGACACGGGACAAAAGAGAACGCGTGGGGCGTATTTTGCGGATGCATGCTAATAAACGGGAAGAAGTGCAGGAAGTATCAGCTGGTGATATTGTTGCTGCTGTGGGTCTGAAATATACAACCACCGGCGACACGCTGGCAGATGAAGATCAGCCGATTTTGCTGGAATCAATGAATTTTCCGGATCCGGTGATTTCAGTGGCGATTGAGCCCAAAACAAAGGTGGATCAGGACAAGTTGGGCGCTGCCTTGCAGAAATTGGCAGAAGAAGATCCGACCTTTAAAATTCGGACTGAAGAAGAGACCGGTCAGACCTTGATCTGGGGTATGGGTGAATTGCATTTAGAAATTATTGTGGATCGCCTGTTGCGCGAGTTTAAGGTGGGAGCCAATGTGGGTAAACCGCAAGTGGCGTATCGCGAAACAATTCGCAAAAGCGTGGAACAAGAATCCAAATTTGCCCGGCAATCCGGCGGGCGTGGTCAATTTGGCCATGTGTACATCCGGCTGGAACCCAATGAAAATAGCAAGGGCTATGAATTTATCGATAAAATTAAGGGTGGTTCAATTCCCAAGGAATATATTCCTGCGGTAAATCATGGTATTAGAGATGCCTCGATGTCCGGTATCTTGGCCGGCTACACGGTAGTGGACTTCAAAGTTACGCTGTATGACGGTTCGTATCATGAAGTGGATTCGTCGGAAATGGCATTTAAAATTGCCGGCTCTATGGCATTCAAAGCTGCTTGCAAAAAAGCTAATCCGGTATTGCTTGAACCCATCTTCTCCATTGAAGTGGTTACTGCGGAAGAATACATGGGAGATGTACTGGGCAATTTGAATTCCCGGCGGGGTCGGATTGAAGGCATTGAGAAGAAAAGCAATACCCAAGTCATTCATGGCAGTGTTCCGTTATCTGAGATGTTTGGGTATGCCACGGATTTGCGTTCCATGACGCAGGGCCGGGCAACCTTTACGATGCAGTTTTCAAATTACGCAGAAGTTCCCAAGAGCATTTCCGAGTCCATTATTGCTCGCGTGCAAGGG
>JAGLMY010000308.1 GCA_023139775.1 bacterium | reverse complement strand
ACGTATTGCCAAAGAATGGAATGTACGCGAGGGTGATGGAGAGTGATTTTGTTGCTAACTTTATTAGCGGTAATGGGAGATTAGGTGGTGGCAAAGAAGTATTTGTTACAGCAGCCGATGATATTGTAGATATTAAGATGCCGAGAGGCTTAGGTGATAAATTAACACTACGAAAATCAAAATATTTACCCTTTAATAAAGACACATCAGATACAGTGATTGTATTTAAAAAGAATTCTGATAATATTAGTAGTCCGATACAAACATCCCCTAAAAGATGGTTTGGATTTAAAGGGAAAGGCACAACCAAAGGTGGTGCCAGAGAATGGGTAGCTCAGAACGATAACTTGAGTGGCTTACAAAAGCAAGGATTTGAGATTCAGGAAATATATACCTTAGATAAGCAAGGGAGGAAAATACAATGGGATATTGCTGTAAAGGAAAACGGGAAATATACGGTGACCGGTTTCACGGTCTCTGGGCAGAGTGGCAAGAACGCCGGATTAGAAAAAACATTGACAAGATTGCAGTCGGAGATTGGGAACGAGCATATAAATGTAGGAAATGTGGACAGTATTGGTGGGAAAAATATGAAGCAGATGGACACGGGGAACACCCGGTTCTTAGAAAAGTCACCAAAGAAGAACTTATCACCAAATTTCCCACCCTCCGCGACAAAATCTAGCGCCAGCACCCTGAGCCGATCCCTGAGCTTGTCGAAGGGGTCGAAGGGTAAATCCCTTGTCAAAGCCGCCGGCGTAGCCCTGGTCACCGGAGCCTTAGTCGGCGGCACAACCAAAGCAGTGGCCAAATCCGTAGGCACGAATACAGGTATTCGCCCTGAAACAACTCACCCCGCCGAAACCACCAACCAAATCGAATCCACCCGCGCCGGTCCCGAACCCGCAGGGGCGAACCTTGTGTTCGCCCGTCAATCCGCCCAACCCGTAGGGGCAACCCTTGCGGTTGCCCAACAATCCGATAAAACCGTAGGGAACGGTCGCGACCGTTCCCTACAACATGCGGTTCAATCCGCATCATCTGCGATCCAACAATCCACCAAATCCGTCACCACTGAACTCACCTCCAAATATCACATCTGGGGCCACATCGCCAAAGTCGCCCCAGAAGTCCGGCAGATGGCCCAGGAATTGGGCATTGAAAAAGAAATGGCCGGTCTGCTAGAAGGCGCATCACTCGGTGACTTCATGAAAGATGGCATCGTCAATGCCTGGTCCATCATCGGCCAGATCGCCATGAACTTTGTGCCAATCGCTGATCAAGGCAGTGACATAAGAGACATCGGCGCAGCCATCAAGAACTTGATCAATAATCAAGGCAAAAAACTAGGCGATTGGGGCAACCTCGGATTAAACGGAATAAGATTTGTCCCCCTGATCGGCCTCATAACCTTTGGCCCGAAAATATATAAACACGCCGATGAATTCAAAAGCGCCATCAAATCCCTGATAACCAATAACAAAGCTTTTGCCAAAGTGTTTAAGGCTTTAGAAGGCCAATGGAAAGGTATAAAAGAATTTGCAGCCAATCTAAAATCTAATCCTGTTAAGTTTGCTGATAAAGTCAAGTTTATGGTTAAGTCACGTTTACGCAAATTCGGTATTCTCAAAATCATAAAGCCTGAGAATGGGTTGTATGCGAGGGTGGTGGATGAAGGTAAGTTGTTGGAAATATTAGATGGTAAGAAATTATCCTTTGATACTAATGTAAAAACATTTATTGCACCACTGGATGATATAGCAGATGTGCGTACAGGTAAAGAAATGGGTAAAAGATGTACATTGTTAAAAATGAATGGTGATCTTAGAAAAGATGGTAATGTAGTAATTGTCTTTAAAATGTCGAAAGAAAATGCTAATAAAGTAATGGACAAACCAGTAACAACCCATCACAAAGGATTCAAGAATTATGGTCAGGAAGGCGGCAATCTGACTAAAGGCGGCTCCCGTGAATGGGATATGAAAAATTGCACTTTAGATGAATTAAAAACTCAAGGTGGAGAAATAAAAGAAATTTATAAACTGACGGATAAGGGAGGCAAAGAAATCTTATGGAAACCAACTGCTGCAACCTCAAAAAAGATGTCCTTGGAAGGTACGGAGGCGATAAAAAGTCAAATAAACAAGAAGATAGAGATTTTGAAATCCTCAGAAAACAAGTTGAATTCATCGGGACTAGCAAAACAAGAGATGAAAGTCTTGCCCGATGCAAAGATTGCGGGGAGCTCTGGATCCATACCTATGAAGGCGAAGGACATGAAGAACATGCAGTCTACACCAAAATTACCCCCTCCGAAGCCCTCACTCGCTTCCCGGACCTCAAAGACAAAATCTAGCGCCAGCACTCTGAGCCGATCCCTGAGCATGTCGAAGGGGTCGAAGGGTAAATCCCTTGTCAAAGCCGCAGGCGTAGCCCTGG
>JAGLMY010000307.1 GCA_023139775.1 bacterium | reverse complement strand
AATAACTTTTCTACCATAGTCTGAATACGAACAGATTCTGTTTTAATGTTATTAATAAACTTCTTCCTATCTTGTTCTCCCATTTTTTCTTCCAACAATTCTGCCGCTCCTTGAATGGCTGCTACCGGACTCTTGATTTCGTGAGTTAGAGTTTGCACATACTGTTCCACGTATTTTTTACCTTCCAAGGTGGTAACCAGCGCTTTAAAGGCTCCGCCTAAAGTCCCCACCTCATCCGCACCTAATTTCGGAAAAGGTATCCTTCGGTCCGACTTAGCGGCTACTGCATACCGGGTCAATTTAAGTATCGGCCGGGTCAGCAACCAGGTGAGCAGCAAACTCAGAAGAATCACACCTATAAAAACCAGAATCCCGCTTAAAATCACTTTGTGCTTGGCATTAGTAATAAAAAGCGTTACGGAATCAGCCGGTTTCCCCACACTTACAACTCCAACTATTTTGTCATCAATCAGGATGGGCGCGGCCACATATAATATACTGCTTTCATCGTCCTCCGGATCTTCCCGTGTAGACCGGGCGCCGTATTTGCCCTGCAACGTCAAATAGATATCATTCCACTCGGAATAATCTTGGCCTTCTATTTGATGCCAGGAATCATATTTCACAATTCCCTTGGTATCGGTTACATAGATTCTAAGATTCACCTTGGTCTTTAATAATTCATAAATTTTAGCTGACAATTTTCTTTGGTAAACGAGCTGAATGGCATGATCTGTTTTTTCAAATTCAATTTTATCATTTTGATAATTAAGTGAAAGTATGCCGGCAAAAAGATTGGCCGTATCCACTAAGGGTTCTTCCAAGGCTTCCCGGTAGCGCTTTACCATTCCGGAAACCAAGCGTTCAGACAGGGCGTAAAAACCAATCGCGGAAATAAGAAAAAATCCTATGAACAATTTATATCCGAGTTTCACCAGTCTTCCTTCAACGAATACCCCAGCCCTCGGTGTGTGAGAATAACCTCGTGCCGGGGAGACACTTTTTTCATTTTTTTACGCATGGACTTTACATGCGCATCAACTGTCCGTTCAAGACTTGATTCCGGCTCTATCCATATTTGTTGCATCAATTGCTGTCGCGAATATACTCGGCCCGGGTGTTCCAGCAAGGTCTTTAAAATCAGATATTCGTAACGCGTTAATTCAAGTTTACTACGATAAAATGTTATCTGTTTCCTCTCTTCATCAATACCAAAAGGCATCCCTTTGCATTGCTTATCTTCGGGTACGATCGTTTTAGATCCTGCGGTTGTTCTTCTTAATAGGGCGCGGACCCGTGCCACCATGGCTCTGGGGCTAAAGGGCTTAATAATATAATCATCCCCGCCTAATTCCAGCCCCAAAACTGTATCCACATCGCTTTTGCGGGCAGTTATAAAAATAATCGGCACCATACTTTTTTTGCGTATTTCCCGGCATACATCAAATCCGCTCATATCCGGCAAACCTATATCCAAAAGTATAAGCAGGGTTTTATTATTAAACCGCTTTAATCCCAAGCGGCCTTGTTTAGCCCAAAATATTTTATACCCTTCCGTATTTAAAGCATAAATAATATTCTGGGCTATAGCAGTTTCATCTTCAATCAGTAATATTTCGCCTTTTACCATATAAGCATTCCATTTTTAAGATATTCGCCTTCTGCGAAGCGTCCTAACTTTTCAATAATTTCTCAGGTCAGGGCTGCGTAGCGTCCTAACTTTACTTTGTAACATGTCAGTCATGGTTTTTTTGTTTCTCATCCGTGAAT
>JAGLMY010000306.1 GCA_023139775.1 bacterium | reverse complement strand
ATTGTTCTGCCGCAAGATCCGGTAGTGCTATTAATTATGAGCTTAGAATGACAGCAGAAAGTAGCGCTGGTTATGCTTATATTACGGTTCCTCCTTCAAGTTTAGATAATTACATTTCTAAAACATTGGATATATCAAGCGCGACTTTTATTGGAATGTCTGTCTATGACGAAACTACGAGTGGAAACCATGAGATTAGTATATATCTGTATGATAGGTCAGGGTCAGAAACACATATTGAAGGTTGTGTTTCTTCTGTGCGAACTACAGCAAAGAAATGGACAACAATAGAAATCCCTTTGGCAAATTATGAGATAATAGATTTACGAAACATAGAATTTATAGTGCCATTTGTGCAAGGCGTTAATGATCAAGATGTATTTCATTTTGATAATATATTTATAAGGAATTAAGCCCAGGACGATATTTTCAGTTAAGGTGAGCCGGCCGAAGGAACTTTATCGTCGACTTATGATATAATGCTGAAAATCCCCCCCTTTTCAAGAGGCTGTGTCGCAACTCTGTTTTTGAGCAATTTTACGAAATTTGTCATTTCGAGGCGAAGCCCTGGACAAAATCATCCAGGACGGGCAGGACAGGCCGAGAAATCCCCAAACACCCTTTTAAATTAAGCGTTTTCGTGGAAATTCCTCACTTCGTTCGGAATGACAAAGTAACACAAAGGCTCTCTATAAAGATAGAGAGCGGGGGTTCGGGGGCGGAGCCCCTGAATCGGATAGGAGGGGCCAGCAAAACGCATCGGCGTTTGCGTCAGGGGGACCTGCGGTCCCCCTGAAAGCTCCGCTGCCTCTAAAATTCAGTTACGACACAGTCTGCGGCCGCTGTGTTGGTCGATTTTCAATCTCCGCAATCCACACTTAGAATCCTCTTTATCAGATTTTTTAGTTTTCCCAGTTCAAAGGGTTTGGGCAAACACGCAGCCACACCCAATCCCTGGGCATAGGCAATCAACCCCGGTGTCAACATGGCGGTGTATAATATAATTTTAGGGCGGATACGTTGTAGGGACGGACCCCTGTGTCCGCCCTGTGGATTTGCATTGGAATTGTTTTGCGGTTTTTTTGCCGGGTCGACATCGAGGTTGACCCCGCCAAGATTAATCCTCTTTATCAATTCCAGTCCCGACATCCCAGGCATGTTTAGATCCGTAATTACCAGATCAGGCCACAACACCTCCATCAACCCCAGTGCCTCCTCCCCGGATTGCGCGGCGTAGACAGTATACTCGTCCTCCAAGGCCAGTTCCAGCGCATGGAGCAGAAAATCGTGGTCATCGATGATGAGGATATTTTTCACTAATTTTATCCTATTTTCCTATTCATTCTTTGGCAGGACGTGACGTCAATCACCCCAAACCATCATATCCTATAATGGGATATGGCGCCTATAAGTTTATCATATCCATATCCTGTTTTGGTATATTTATTTTTCCGTGGGGGGATAAAATGAAAAAAACATTACGCAGCCGGGAACAAAAAGCTCTCCAAAAACTCCTCATCGCTTTACGCAAAGAAGCTGGTTTATTACAGGCTGATTTAGCGAAAAAGCTAGGCAAACCACAATCATTTGTCAGTAAATATGAAATCGGCGAAAGACGATTGGATTTGATTGAAGTACATTATATATGTAAGACGATAGGGATTCGGTTTTCTAAATTTGCTAAGAGAGTTGAGAAATTATTATAATTTTTCAGGGTCAAGTCTTGTTATGAATAAAAAGGAAGTCTCACCACAAATAGCAGCGTTCCTTAGCTTAGTTAAAGAACTCCGTCTTAAAAAGAAACTCTCTCATCAGCAACTGGCTGATCGCGCTGGAGTACATCGTTCGACCATAAGTTTGTTAGAAAGCCAGCAGATTGTTCCCGCCTTGAGTGTTGCGCTCAACTTGGCCCAGGCATTAGATGTGAAATTGTCGAGTTTGATAAAAAAGGTAGAATAGGTAGGTGCTGTGTTTGACGTGGCGGGTTGGAAACGTGACTTTATAGAGTGCGCGCCAATCTTCGACACGACCTGTGAGAGCCTGGGGGTGTAATTCCCCAGGCTACTCGACCTCATTGTCCCATCAAAGATGACCCATCAGTTCCTTGTACGCAATATTCGACATCCCAGCTTTTATTTGAGAAACAATCTCAGGCTGCTTAAATATTGCATCATCTACATACCCGTTATGTAAATGTTTTATGAGAGAATTCACCTTAATTGCAATAGGTCTTGCCACGCCCCGTTCAAACAAATATTTCCCAACAGGAGATGATATCCCACTTTCTAAAATAAACAATATTGTCTCAATCTTTTCTCCATAATCGTCTGTGTTCATGTTTTTGCTTTTCGCAACATACAAAAGCACATCAAAGAAGCATTTGAAATATTTAGGCGCTTTATAAGATAATTCACTATCGAGATCTCTAATTATTTGAAATGCAGTATTAATGACTTCTATTTTCGCTCCAATGTCTGTCGGCTTCGGAATATACTGTAGTCTTTGCCATATAAATTTAGAAATCGGAACTTCATGTATCCATTGTATCAAGCGATTAGATATTCTTTTTTTGTTTTTACCTTCAGGCCACCGTAAATTTTCCCCAGTTATAGATAATATCGTGGACAAATCCTCTCCAACTAAACCAAACGGATTAGATATTATACCAATATATTCTTTGATCGTTCCCTTTTCCAATTTCTTAATTGATAAATAGAGCTCGTCTTGCAATCTAGGGTCCATTCCTGGATTAGTTAACAATAACTCCAAAGGTATTTCAATATTTTCTTTGATTTCTTCAATAGCACTTACTAACTGTTTTTTTATATCTTCATTATACACTCCCAATAATTCTTCGGGTTTATCATTTGTAATAAGTTCGTATATTAAGTATTGAATATCATCACTTCTTTTTCCTTTTAAATATCTATATCGATCGTCTCTAAATCCAGTTAATGCCATTATGAGATGATTTTTTTGAGTTTTGGTATCTGAAACCCCGATTTCAGGGTCCTTGATTTCCGTCTCTTGACTGCTCAGTAAATCATTATATTTCCCGACGTCATTTTCAATGCAATAAACATTCCCAGATAACCCATACGTAATCCGACCTGCTCTACCAATCAAATTCCAAAAAGATAGAGTACTATGTTTTTCTTTGCCAGTACTTCCTCCAAATTTATCCGAAAAAAGAAATATATTTTTCGCTGGTAGATTTACACCCTCAAGTAAAGTAGGCGTACAAATCAAATAATCAATCGCACCCTTCTCAAACAACTCGACCATTGCTCGTCGCAAGCCAATCGGCATAGGCCCATAATGCAAGCCAATTCCTTTCTCTAACAGTTTTCCAATGCCAAAATTGACATCGAAATGGTCTTCAATATATTTCTCAACATCTTTAATCTCATTCACATACTTTTTTTTCTGCGGTAATTGATCCGCAAATATCAAAGCATATTTATGTGCAAAGATTGGACTTGTAGTAAATAATATTGTTCGTTCTTTAACATTGGTCTTTTTTACGATATATATATCTTTAACAATATTTATAAATTTATCATCTTCTGACATTACCGGAAATGGTTCGCGCCCTATTTCTTCTATTCTTTCTTCAATAGTTGAATCCCTCGGCAAATCATGCAAGATATAAAATACAAATTCACTATCCCCTTTAGCGATAAGGTGAATGTTTTTCTCTACTGGCGAATATCTTATTTCTTTATGATAAGAATTCGCACTACCAATATGTTTAAATAATTTGTCTTTATAATATTCTGGATTTTTAATAATTGGCGAAGTAAATATGTATTTTAATTTTTTATTTCTATTTCCACATATTTCCACAAGCTTCCTCAAGACTTCCCTTAGCACAAATCCGCGATATCCACGCGAAATATAATGAGCCTCGTCACAATAAACTAAATCAAACGTTTTTACAAAGGCAGGATTTTTGCTAATCAAAAACGATAGTCTTTCTTGAGTCAATATAAAAACACATTTCCCTTCTGCAATTTCAGCAAATCTAGCATGAGTATATAATGCGAAATTAAGATGCATTTTTTTTCTAATTAAAACCAAGTCTTCATAAAAGCCATCGATCAATGCCTTGGTCGGGACAATAATCAAACATCGGTCCATATTATTACCGGCATATTCCTTGGCTATATAATACCTAACAATATACGATTTACCGAAGGATGTCGGTGCTGAAAAACTTATCAATTTATTTTCACGCAATGCTTTCAATATTTCATTTTGATACACATTAAAATGAAATATGTTATTATTAATTTCATGTCCCCATTTTTTCAGCGATAGTGACC
>JAGLMY010000305.1 GCA_023139775.1 bacterium | reverse complement strand
TGTCTGGCTTGTTCCTTGCCGTCCAGTGGGCTTTTATCTTCCTTCTTTGCTTCTAAAACAACAAAAGGAAAACCATTTTTGTCTAAAAAAAGAAAATCAATATGGCCGTTTTTGGTTTTTTCGAAATCTTCCCCCAACTCATTTAAGGCCCGCTCGCTTATTTTGACATTAACTTCCAGCGCAATATTAGCGCGGCCTTGATTGGAATCAAAAAAGCGCCATCCGGCTTCTTCCAGGAGTTTATTGATTTTAATCCTTGCTTTGGCTTCTTTTGGCATTTCCTTCCTTTTTAACCGGGACACTTGTGGCACAAGTATATGCCCTAATCACTTTTCAACCAATCACAATTATTTCAAATATTGATAAAATAAGAAGGGCCAGGCTTAAAAATCTATAGAACTTTCCTTAAAACTAAAATATTCATTCCCGCCGATAATAATATGATCCAGTAACGTAATTTCCACTGTCTTAAGCGCTATCTTAATAGCTTTGGTGATATCCATATCTTCCCTGGAAGGCTCCAAAGACCGGGCAGGATGATTGTGGCTAATCACCACACCTGCGGCGTGGTGATACAATGCTTGTTCAACAATTGTTCTTGGAAAGACAATTATCTGATTAACGGTCCCGTTTTTTATTGCCTCCATGGCAATTAGCTGATTACGATTGTCCAGAAATAACATTTTAAACTCTTCATCAGCCAAACCCTTAAGCGAAACCTTTAAGTAATCATAAATAAGTTGCGGTGATGAGAGCAAATCCCTGCTATGAAGATTGTTTTCCATATAAAAACCGGAAATATCCTTCAACAATTTCAAAAACAAAGCTGAATGCTTTGATATCCCACGAACGCCTTGCAACTCCTTGTAATCAGCATCAAGCACGCCATTTAAATTTTTAAACCGGCTAAGTAATTCTTTAGCTGTTTTTTTTGTGTCTTTACGGGCAATAGCATAGGACAAGGCCAGTTCTAAAACCTCATAATCCAGCCATCCCTTTAATCCGGCTTTTTCATATTTTTCTTTCATTCTGCTCCGGTGTCCGATATAACCGGTGACTGTCTCTTTCATAAAAATCCATCCATCCTTATAAACCAGGAAACCGGTGGCTGGCGCCTAATCCTATAATCACCAGGGACATCAAACCTGACCACAGGAATGCGCAGGCCAGGTAATATAATATTTTGGTTATTTCCATAATTGAATGTTTGATTTTCGATACGGGCGAATACAAGATTCGCCCCTACAGCGTCGATTTTTTATTTTAAATGTATTCAAAATATCCCCGGTATTTCCCTCTCACACTGGGGACATTTCCCTTCTGCGATATGCACGACATTGGTTTGGTAGCCGTGCCGTTGCACTAACAGCGTTTGGCACTCAGGACAGTAGGTCGAATCATCACCAGCTCCCAAATTCCCCAAATACACCCATTTCAATTTCCGTTTTGCCACCTCTCGGGCTTGCTGCAGCAACTCCGGATCTGTCGGCGGTGCTTCCCACTTATATTGCGGATAATAACGGGTAAAATGCACTGGGATTTCAGACGAAACCTCAGCAATCCAATCCACCAATGCGCTAATCTGCTGAATATCGTCATTGCCTGCTGTTACGATTAAATGTGTAATTTCCAGATGCGCATGTTGAGCTATGATCTTGACATTGCGCAACACCGGAGCTAATTTCGCTCCGCAAAAGTGTTGATAAAATTCTTCCCGTATGGATTTAATATCCACATTCCACGCGTCAATCCAGGGCAGCAATTCCTGCAAGGGTTCGGGATTAATATAACCATTGGTCACTACCACATTGAGCAAACCCTTCGCACGTACCAATTTCGCGCAATCACGCACATACTCAAAATTGATCAACGGTTCGTTGTACGTATAGGCCACTCCGCAGGCACCCTGTTGTTGCGCTTCGGAAACCACTTGCTGCGCTGTCAGTGTTGAGAGTGGGGGATGTTTTTGTGATATATTCCAATTCTGGCAAAAGGAACAGCGAAAATTACACCCGGCTGATCCCAGTGAAAGAATGGATTGCCCTGGTTTGACATGAAAGAGCGGCTTCTTTTCAATTGGATCCAGCGCCAAGGAAGAAATCCGGGCATACGCTTCCGCGACCAAGGTTCCCTGGGTGGCGCGCCTAATACCGCAGCGGCCGGTTTTATTTTCCTTAATCAGACACCCGTGCGGACAGAGTGTACAGCGTACCTGTTCGCCTTCCAACACCCAATAGCTCGCTGGCTGCATGTGATACCCTCAATTCCAATGGCTGATCATTTTCCTTTATCCAATGAAGTCTGACTAGCCAATAAGGTTTTAACCTCTTCCATAAAGGCATTGATATCCTTAAATTGACGATACACCGAGGCAAAACGAACGTAAGCCACATCATCCAATTCCGCCAATTTTCGCATGACCAGATCCCCTACTTCTGAGGCCGGAATCTCTTTTTCCATGCGGTTTTGGATAATCTTCTCTATCTCATCTACTGCCTGCTCTAATTGCTCTGTGGATACCGGACGCTTTTCACACGCTTTGCGCATACCGGAAACAATTTTAAAACGGTCAAACGGCTCACGTCGATTGTCCTTTTTCACCAACATGGGTAAAATGTCTTCCACCTGTTCGTAGGTGGTAAAGCGTTTTCCGCATTGCAAACATTCACGGCGACGCCGGACGGCCAGCCCATTTTTACTGGTTCTTGAATCAACTACCTTGTCCTCTTGAAAACTACAGAAGGGACATTTCATTGGGTGGTCCCCCTTTCCAGATTTAAAATCTTTTGCCTTAATTCTTCAGCCTTCGGATACTGCGGCGCTTTTTTCAAAATATAGCGGTATTCGCTTGCTGCTTCCAGCCCTAATCCGCGCTTCTCTAATATCAAAGCCCGGTTGAGTCGGGCTTCCAGATACTGGGGTTTTAATTTCAAGGCCTCTTCAAAAGCGGTTATCGCACCTTCCAACTCTCCACGCCGGGCGCGCACAATCCCCAGATTGCTCCAAGTAGATGCCCGGGTATTGATATCACCCCGCCAATTTTTTTGAGTGGCCGCGGCAAAGAATTGATGAGCAACATCCGTCTGGTTTTTCATCAACGCAATATACCCTTTATACGAATACGGCAGCGCAAATTCCGGAAAAACATCCATTAAGTGTTTGATGATCGCTTCCGCTTTCTGCCATTTTTTTTGCGCAAGATACACTGAGGCCAGATCCAAGGCAAAATAGACATTGTACGGATCCAATTCCGAAGCCTTTTGGCACGCTTCTTCTGCTTCTGCCAATTTTTTTCGATCTACAAAATCACCCCAATATTTATAGACTCGTCCCAAATTATTAAAATCATACCCATTCAAGGGATTCATACCCATAGTGTGTTTGTGAATTTCAGCCGCTTTTTTAAGTAAGGGGGCCTTGTCTTGGGCTCGTTTGGCTGCTTCTTCATGAGCAATTCCGTATTTGACCCAATAAATCTCCCGATTGGGATTGATGGCTACCGCGCGTGACATTTCCAGCATAGCCTGTTGCGGGTAACCACGCGTGAGTAAAACTATACCTCGTTTAAAAAAAATATCCCCTGTCCATAAACGCAAGGATAACATCATGCCGGTCAAAAGCAAACCGCAGGCCGCCAAATAGAGCATCCATTTGTTGAGCCGGATGTTTTCCAGGGAAAACGGTTCCCGGCTGATTTTAGGATCCATAATTTCGGTCTCTTCCCGCGGCAGGGTGGGTCCCAGGGCAATTAAGAACCAGAACAAAGAACCATAGGCCACGACTGTGAAATTAAACTGGTTTTGTACCAAGAATCCAATTTGTGCAATACCCACACCAATGCTAAGATACCGTCGGGTGGGTGGTAAGTGTTTTTGCTGTTTCCACAAAATCGCAAAAAACACCACCAAGAGCCACAACCAGGCACCCAAGCCCAGCAAACCGGTGGTCGCTCCGATTTGCAGGAAGAAATTATGCGCTTTTTCCGGTGTCCCATTCCACTCCAAACGCCAATATTCCGCCAAACGGTATTTGGGAAAGGTGATCTGAAAGGTATCCAGCCCACTGCCTAACACGGGCTTGTCCCGCATCATTTGCAAAGCGCTCCGCCAAATGTACAAACGCGGGGTTATTTTTACATGTTTGATATCCAAGGTCGCCCAAGTACGAACCACAGTATGTTTAATAGTCCCGCGAACATACGGCGAGAATAGCGTCAGGGCGCCCAACAATACCAATAAAATTATCCAGCGCAGATTGCGCGACCACAAATACCCTCCGCGGCGCGCGTCATACAGGACATACACTGAGAAAAAAACCATTTCCGCGACGAGCGCGTAAAACGCTCCCCGGCTCTTGGTAAAAAAAATGGCTAAGGCCATCAGGACCACAGCCAGTAATAAAAACCTTTTGGTCTGACGACGCTCACTATTTAAAAACAGCATGAGCGCGATAGGCAGGGCCATCAGGACATACGCGGCTAAAAAATTCGGATTGCCCAAAGATCCAAACAAACGGGAGGCGGAATATGTGTTCGGATTCCACATAATAAAATCAATGCCGAAATTTTGCGCGATACCATACCCTCCGGCCAGCACCCCGGCCAAGACAATCATGACTAAAAATTTCTTAATGTCTTGCAAGGTCCGGACATAGTGGTGCACTAAAAACCATAACAACAGATAATTAGCTATGGTTAAAATACCTTCAAAATCTTCGTACACACCAAAAATACTGGTTGCCTTATTATTGGTCCAGATGGTAGACAAGAGTGAGCTTATAGCTATTAAAATGACCGGCCCCCATAAGGGCGAGGGACGAAAACGGAAGCTGCCTACCAGCATGACTTTGGTCATAAAAGCCATAGCGGCAATCAAGGTGAAAAGACGTAAGGCCGTAATTTTGTTAAATTCAAATACATCATGCGTAAAGGTAAAAAAAATCAACGGCACTACGAGCAACATGGCCATCAATGCGAAAAGTATAATTTGATTGCAGAGCTGATTAAGTTTTTCTCTGGTCACAAATGACTCCTTATAAATATCGAAAAATTGTTTTATTAAGCTCGAATAACAGTCCCTGAGTTTGTGGGGGTATTCTAACAAATCTCGCAGCAATTCGGTATTATTTTATTTTCATTTTCAGTAACACGTTTTTTTGTTTGTCATCCCCGAA
>JAGLMY010000304.1 GCA_023139775.1 bacterium | reverse complement strand
TAAACCCTCGGGAATGACAACCTTTGTTTAACCGCAGTTCACTGACATATTACCATTTTCACACTCTATATTGGGGCAGATGCCCAACTTACTACTACATCCTTGGTCTAAACGGTCGGGGGCGTTGTTGGCGACGGTCAAATATCCAGGCTATGGCGTGCACTATGCGCTCTGCGGCTTTTCCATCCCCAAAAGGACAGGCACGGTAGCGGCAAAATGCCAATCAGTCATAATGGAAACCGCCACGGTTTGGGCAATAGTTATCCAGAGAAATTCCCAACCACTCTTCTGCATGATCAAAATTGGCGAAGTAACACCTTGCAATCGAGAAAAAAACGATTTAAGCTTTAAATCTGGGGGATTTTAGGCTGCTACCTTTCGCATAAAATAAAGAAGTTATCAAATGGCCAATGAATGTTTTTTCTTGGGATCAGGATTTTCTAAAGCGATATATAGTTTTATGCCTAGTATTTATGAATTATCTGATGAGGTTAATAAATAATTATAAAATAGCTCCGGGCTGTGTTCTTCACTCGTGCTTAAGACCCGCTGATTTCCTTCTCCCTTGATATAGAGAGGAAGGTTTGCTACATTGTAGTTAATTCAAGGAAGGAAGGTCAGGGAGGAAATTAAAGCTCTGCTGTGTCGGGTAATCAAAAATCAGTTAAATTTTCTGCCACAAAAAGTACGAAAGTGAGAACTAAATAATATGAAAAAAAACGCTACCATAATTATCATAGGCGCAGGCCCTGCCGGAACTTCTGCCGCGTACCATTTAACCCAGGCCGGCATAGATGTTTTGCTATTAGATAAAGAGTCTTTTCCGCGCGACAAGATTTGCGGTGATTGTCTTTCACCTTCAAGTATGCAGGAATTGGAAAAAATCGGACTAAGAGATGAAGTTACAGCCAAAAGCAATGAAATAGATGGATGTATTTTATATGCTCCCAACAAATCCTATTTTACGGTAGATAATTGTAAAGCCAGGCCTCATTTAATGATGCGGGAAACACTGGACAATATGTTGCTTAAAAAAGCTTGTGAAAAAGGAGCGGATTTTTTGGAAAATACAAGAATAATCTGTTTAGAAAAAAAGCCTGACAGAATAATTCTTAAAGATGACTCGGGAGAAAGCTACTCCTGCAAATTAGCTATAATTGCCACTGGTTCCAATTCTTCGCTGCCTATCCGTTTGGGATTGTTAAAATTGCCATCTGCAGACGCTATAGCCTGCCGTGCCTATGTCGCAGATATAAATTTTTCCTCAGACAAAATTCTACTTAGTTACGCGAAAGACCTATTGCCTGGCTATGGTTGGGTGTTTCCCCTGGGTAAGGGCAAAGCCAACGTAGGCATAGGTTATTTTTTTAGCAAGGGAAACAACCCTAATCCCAGAAAGATTTGGAAAACATTCGCAAAATTTCTAGAAAAAGAGGGAATATTTGGCAAAAATACAAAACCTGTTTCAGAGGTTAAAACTGCTTTGATGCGCATGGGATTGAGAGGTAACCGGCTTTTTGCTGAACGTATTCTTTTGGCCGGGGATTCTGCCAGCGCGATTAATCCCCTGAGCGGAGAGGGTATATACTATGCTTTACAAACCGGACGATTTGCTGCCTGGGCCGCGCAGCAAGCCATCGAGGCGGGTGATTTTACAGCTCAACAATTGTTGGCTTACCAAAAAATGTTGAAAGAAAACTACAAAAAGAAATTTAAGAATTATCGAAAAATTAATAGGTTACTAAGCAATCAGGCAATTATTAATCAGATGGTCAAGATTGCCGGAGAAAAACGTGAATTAGCTGAAACAATTTTTGTAACCCTGCTTGGTGAAAGCAACCCTATGAAGTCATTGAAACTTTTTGCCAAGCATATCATCAAAAGCTGGTTTGGGATTTTTAAGATTGTAAGAAAAAAAGTTTCGTCTCGGGATGGCGGGATAAATAAAAAAAAGGTGGGGTGAGAAAGCTGAAAATATTACCAAACACTGAGAAATATCTACAGTACTTTGAATGCCAAACTTTCCATTTTCACACGCTATATTGGGGCAGATGCTCAACTTACTACTACATCCTTGGTCTAAACGGACGAGGACGTTGTTGACGCCGGCCAAATATCCAGGCTATGGCGCGTACTATGCGCTCTGCGGCTTTTCCATCCCCAAAAGGACAGGCACGTCGTTGCAAATGTCGCGGACCTTGGAGCAATTGCTTAGAAACCGCGTGAATTATTTTGTCTTGTGCCAGGGGCAGCAGACGAGCTCCAACAGCCAGAGCTTCCGGCCGTTCGGTTATTTCGCGTAATATTAAGACCGGAACACCTAACGCCGGCGCTTCTTCCTGAATTCCACCGGAATCGGTTAAAACCAACTCTGCCTGCGAGAGAAGCTGAATAAAAGGCTGGTAGGCCATAGGCGCAATACGATGTAAATTTCCCGGTGCGCCCCGAAATAATGTTTGTACGATTTTTCTTACCTGCGGATTCCGATGTATGGGAAATACAAAATGCACTTGTGGAAAACGACGAGCCAGCGTATAAAGCGCACGGCATATTTCAATCAGCGGTCTCCCAAAATTCTCGCGCCGGTGGGCTGTTACCACCACCACCCTTTCATGGCCAGGATCCAAGCCCAAACCGGCGATGGTTCCTGACAGATCTTGTCGCAGCACCGAATCCAGAGCATCCACTACCGGATTGCCGGTAATAAAAATCCGGGAGCGCTCAATCCCTTCAGCCAAAAGATTATGGTAAGCATGCGCGGTAGCGGCAAAATGCCAATCAGTCATAATGGAAACCATCCGCCGATTGACTTCTTCCGGAAAAGGATTGGCATGATCATAGGTGCGCAAACCGGCCTCCACATGGCCTACCGGGATTTTCTGATAAAAGGCAGCCATAGTTCCAGCCAGAGTAGTAGCTGTGTCTCCTTGCACTACGACCAAATCCGGAGAGCACTGCTCTAACACTTTTTCGCAACCGCGTAAAGCAGCGGCCGTTAACCCGGCCAGAGTTTGTTTGGGCCGCATCAGGTTGAGGTCCAGGTCCGGCACAATCCGCATCAGATCCAATACTTGATCCAGCATTTCCCGGTGTTGCGCGGTTACCACCACAGTAGCGCGAAACTGTTTTGGCGCCTGTTGCAAACAGGCAATCACCGGAGCCAATTTGATGGCCTCCGGCCGTGTCCCGAACAAGAGCGCTACCTGAATAGGTTTTTTTCGTTTTATAACCACAAAATCACCAACCCTATCACACACAAGACAATAACAATCATATCAATAAACGCCACTGCCGCAGAATTGGTAAACCCGCGCTGCAATAAAAAGTGATGTCCATGCCGATTGTCAGCTTTAGATATGGGTTCGCCTCTACGCCAACGGCGTAGAATTACTTGTGCGGTATCGAAAATCGGCCAACCCAATACCAAGCAGACAAATATCCAGACCTCAAAGGAAAGGGCCCGGCCCACCAGGAGCAACGCGGCAAAACCGAGTAAAAAACCGAGAACATTTGAACCCGCATCGCCCAGAAATATTTTAGCGGGAAAATGATTGAAACGCCAAAATCCCAAAGCTGCCCCGGCCGCAGCGGCTGACACCAGGGCAGCTAAAAAACATTGATAGCGTGTCACCATATCCTGACTCTGCGAAGCCAGCAGCAGCGCGCCCAAGGTAAGGGCGCAACCGCTGATCAGAGCTTGACTGGAAGCCAGACCGTCCAAGCCATCAATAAAGTTAAAAGCATTGATGACAAAAATCAACCAAACACAGGCCAGAAAAATACCTATCCCCGGCCAGAGGTGCCACCAGTATCCTACCCACGGCAACTGTAGCGTCTCAATACGAAAGCCGGCCAACACCACCAAACCGACAGCCGACAACTGGGCTAATAATTTTACTTTGGGAGGCAAAGGCAGCCGGTCATCCAGCAAACCCACACAGGTAATCAAAAAAACCGCAAAAAAAAGAAAAGGTAGCCGAGTACCAAAATAACCTTCGCGATAGGTGACCAACACTTGACCAAAAGACGTATACTGCAACACAATCCACAAACTGACCAGCAGGGCTGAAAAAATCGCCAGACCACCCCACAAGGGAACCAAACGACGATGGTGCTTGCGCCGGCGATCCGGTTTATCAATAACATCAAACCGTTCCGCCACGCGACGCACCGGCGGTGTGATTAAAAAAGCAACCACGCCGGCTATAGCAAAAACCAGCAAACTGGTTAGCATGCAAATGCTCCCTACACCAGGGTTGTCCTCACATCAAACCAGGAGGAGCGACGGGTATTGGCACTAATTGTCTAAAAATGGTTTGAATTGAATCAACTCGATGCCTGCTTCTTTCAACATGGTCAATGACAGTTCATCCGGATATCCACCCTCAAATTTGATGGTTTTAATCCCGGCGTTGATCAACATTTTTGTGCAGATCACACAAGGCTGCGTTGTGCAATACAATGTTGAGCCTGCAATGGAAACCCCATGAATGGCAGCTTGAATAATGGCATTTTGTTCACCATGCAGACCACGGCAGATCTCATGCCGCTCACCGGAAGGCACATTCATTTTGGCTCGCAAACATCCGGTCTCACGACAATGCTTTAGGCCGCGCGGCGAACCGTTGTATCCGGTTGCGACAATCCGTTTGTCTTTGACCAAAATGGCTCCTACCGAACGACGCATACAGGTGGAGCGTTTGGCAACCACGCGGGTGATTTCCATAAAATACTCATCCCACGAGATACGCTCTTGTTTTTTTTCTCCCAGGTCTGCCACGTTTTGACTCCCGGTCAAACTCATAATGGAAACCGTTCACACAGTTCGCGAACACTATTGCTGATTTTCTCCAACTCCGCTGCTTCTCCATTCCCGCGCACCACCTGATCAATGTACCCGGCAATCTGATGCATTTCCGCTTCACGCATGCCTTGCGAGGTAATGGCCGGAACTCCCAAACGAATACCCGAGGTAATTCGCGGGCCGAGCGGATCATCCGGTATTCCGTTTTTGTTGACCACAATACCGCCCTCTTCCAAACGCCGGGCTGCATCCGCCCCGGTCATGTTTTCTTTGCGCAAATCAATGAGGATCAGATGATTATCCGTCCCATTGGTCAGCAAATTAAAGCCTCGAGAGAGCAGCTCCTCGGCCAGGACTTTGGCATTGCTCACGATCTGTTGCGCGTATGCTTTAAAGGCCGGTTGGTGAGCCTCGTGAAATGCCACTGCTTTGGCTGCAATGACGTGCATTAAAGGACCACCCTGCACACCGGGAAAAATAGCGGCATCCACCTTTTTCGCAAATTCATTTCTACATAGAATAAAACCACCACGCGGTCCACGTAATGTTTTATGGGTGGTCGAAGTAATCACATCCGCATACGGCACTGGAGACGGATGCGCGCCACCGGCAATTAATCCCGCGATATGCGCGATATCCACTAAAAAGTAGGCGCCGGTTTCATCACAAATCGAACGCATAGCCGCAAAATCAATAATGCGCGGATAGGCGGACGCCCCGGCAATAAGTAAGCGGGGCTTGAGTTCCCGGGCCTGTTTGGCCAGCGCCTCATAATCTATTAGATGCGTAACCGGATGTACTTTGTATGAATGTGCTTCGTACAATTTGCCGGAAAAATTAAATTTAGCGCCGTGCGTCAGATGTCCGCCGTCAGCCAAATCCATGCCCAAGACTTTGTCTCCGGGTTGTAATAGCGCCATGTACGCGGCCAGGTTGGCTGTACTTCCGGAATGCGCTTGCACATTCGCATGCTCTGCCTGATACAAGGCTTTCACCCGGTCAATGGCTAATTGCTCGACACGATCCGAGGGACCGCACCCTTGATAGTAACGCGCGTTGGGATAGCCTTCGGCATATTTGTTGGTGAAAATACTGCCTTGGGCTTCCAGCACTGCCGGCGAAGAAAAATTTTCAGATGCTATCATTTGTAAGCGAAATCGTTCCCGCTCGATCTCTGCCTTTAATACTTCCTGGATTTCCGGATCAACTTGAGCTAAGGGGTTCACACTAACACCTTCTTTATACGGTTTGTTTTGCAGCTGAAGCATATTTTTTCTCGATCTCTGTAATTTTATCCAAACGGCGCTGATGGCGGTCACCGCCAAAACGCGCATTCAACCAGGCACGAACCATGGCCTCGGCCATTTCCTTTCCGAATACCCGTCCCGGCAAGACCAGTATATTGGCATTGTTGTGTTCCCTGGCGTATTGGGCTACATAAGTATTGTATGCCAAGGCAGCGCGAATACCCGGCACTTTGTTGGCAACAATGGTCATACCAATACCAGTACCACAAATCAGAATGCCTTGGGCGTCAGCATCCTGTGCCACCCTCTCAGCCACACGCACACCGATGTCCGGGTAATCACAGGATTCTTCGGTCGTGGTCCCATAGTCTTCCACTTTTTCTCCGGCTTCGTTGAGCATCTGTTTCAACTTCTCTTTGAGTTCATAGCCGGCATGATCACTTCCGATAATCAATTTCATACTTATCTCCCTTCATTAATATGCTTATTGTCAAAAATATTTGATTTAAATTCTTAAAAATACTTTTAATTAAGGTTTTTTTGCTTTTATACCACGCTCTCCTAAAGCC
>JAGLMY010000303.1 GCA_023139775.1 bacterium | reverse complement strand
ACAATCAATTTTTGTTTTCTCTATGAACCTTTGTGCCCTCTGTGCCTCTGTGGTGAATCTTTTTATTTTTTTATCATTTTATTTTTGACATTACCTTAATATGCGAAAATATCATCTGCGACGTTGCAATTGCTCCAGCATGAGCGCATAGGCTGCCTGAAGCAAGTCTTGAATCTGAGCTGCGATTTCACGATAAGTGTCTAATGAGTGACCAATCGGATCCGAAATATCAAGAGTGCTATCCTGATGAGCCAGTTCACCTAAGGTGAGAACCTTTTCCTGATTTTTAGGAAAATGTTGTTTGAGCCACTGAGCCTGGGCTTGGGTCATGGCAATCACCAGGGTCGCTTGATTCATCAAGGTGTGAGTGATCATCTGTGACCGATGTGTCCGAATGTCAGCCCCCAATTCACGTACTGCTAAAATCGCCTCTTCAGTAGCCGTGCTCCCCGGAAATACGCCTGTCCCAGCGGAAAGTATTGTTAGCTCCGCATGATCCCGAAATATATTTTTTAATAGTCCCTCTGCCATCGGACTGCGGCAGGCATTGCCTGTGCAGACCGCGATAATTGTCATGGTTGTCCCTGCTTACGCTTTCAGTGATTTTACACTATAGACTAAAACCTTGTCCTTCTTACCCTTGACAGCCAAGGGTGAAAGTTTTTCCGCGAGCACGTGATCTTTAACTTCCTGATAGGTGTCAGCGGAAATTAAAATGCTGCCACCCTCGGCAATGGATTCCAGCCGGGCTGCCAAATTGACAGAGTCGCCGATGACCGTGTAATCCATCTTCTGCGCTGATCCCATGTTTCCGGAAACCACCTCACCGGTATTGATACCAATACCAATAGTCACTGTTTTTTCACCGGCCATTTTGCGCGCCTGATTTAATTCACGTATAGACTGCTGAATTTCCAAAGCGCTTTTCACTGCCTGAAACGAATCATCAGGTTTGGAAATCGGAGCACCAAAAACAGCCATGACGCAGTCACCGACAAACTTATCCAACATACCGCCATTGCGCAAAATAATTTCGGTCTGAACGGAGAGATACACATTGATAATCGATACAACATCTTCCGGTTCCATGATCTCTGACATGGAAGTAAAACCGCGAATATCTGTAAAAAGCATAGTGACTCGTTTACGAGCGCCGCCGAGAGCCATGCGTCCGGGATCTTTCAACACCTCATCCATGATCTGACTGGAAACATAGGTGGAAAAGGCGCCCTTGATGAGTTCCTTTTCCCTGAGTGAGCTAGCCATCTCATTGAAGGCCAGGGTCAAATCACCCAATTCATCTTTACGTGAAACCTTAATTTCCTGATTCAAATCACCTGAAGCAATAGCCAAAACACCGCCAACCAGGATCTTAATGGGTTGGGTTAAATAATGTGCCAGCATAATGGCCACAATGGCCCCCAGACAGAGTACGAACCCGGTAGCCATTAACAATTTCATAGTCGCTTGTTTGATGTTGTTATCCACAATTTTATGTGACATGCCCAAATGCACAACTCCGAATAACGTTTTTTTACCAACAGCACCGCCCTGAATCATAATCGGAACCGCAAAGTCAAACCGTTTTTCACCATCCTCAGTCTCGTAAGTTTGGACCAATACATCTTCATCCCGATAGGGCTGCGTCCCTTTGGGCTGTTGGTATGGTTTCCCCAACATCTGTAAATCGTTATGCGCTTTAATTTCATTATGCGCATCCACCATTATCACTTCAACTACACCGGCATTGCGAATAATTTTAGTTTGTGAGTTATCGTCGCGATCAATGATATCAGCCACCAAAGAACGCAACATTGCTTCAAAGGTAACTTCCGAATAATGTTGGTCTTCAGAACCAGGCATGGTGTTATGCACCAAAGTCGCGCAAGTCAATTCGTCCAACATGGTCTCACCGGCAGACGAGGCCAGACTACGCGCAATAGTCGCGCCGCGCTTGATCACCTCAGCAAGCAAAGATTTTTGCTGCTGACGATAGGTCAACCAGGTGGTTAAGGCCATAATGGTCCCAATAGTCAAAATCACAAAAAAGGTAAACTGAACCATCAAGGAAATACGGCCTCTTGGACGCCGGACTTTTATTAAATCTTTACCGGCTTTGGCAGTTTTGTTGGTCACTCTATGCCTCCCTCTGCCTTCGAGTAAGCGCTCCGATAAAAGCAGCCACTATTTCAGGATCAAATTGTGTGCCCGCGCCTTTTTTCAATTCTGCCACTGCTTGGTCCGCACTGATGGCTTCCCGGTGCTTCTGTACAGACGTCATGGCATCAAACGCATCAGCCACAGCCAGAATTCTTGACCCCAAGGGAATTTCTTTCCCCATGATGCCTTCCGGATAACCATTACCATCAAAACGCTCATGATGGTGTAAAACCAACTTCACTGTGCCGCGCAAGGCCTGCACTTGATTTAATATCTCAGCGCCGACCCGGGGATGCTCTTTCAATTTTTCCCGCTCTTCGTCGCTCAACTTACCAGTGTTTCCCAAAATAGCATCCGGCACGGCAATATTTCCCAGGCTTTGGACCTGGGCAGCCAAACGAATATTTTCCACTTCTTCGCGAGGCAGATTAATGTGCCGGGCACAGGCACCGGCATATTCCGCCACACGTTGATCATGACCGCCGGCAAAAGGATCACGGGATTCCAGCGCTTTGGCCATGGCACGCAGCATGCCGATGTACAAATCCTTTAGATGATCGGACATCTCATTAAAAGACCGGCCCAGCATAGCCAATTCGTTATTTCCTTTTAAACGAATCTTATAATTTAAATTACCATCACCAATGGCTTTCACGCCTCTAACCAAATCGCCAAACGGTTTGAGCATAAAATTGGTGAGAATAATCGCAATCAGAATTCCAATAATCAACAAACCGGCCGCAATGTAAAGAGAATCGCGAAAGGCTTGGGCCACATACTTATCAATGGACTTTTGCGACATGCCCACATGTGCCGATCCAACTTGCACGCCATTACGCAAATTGACCGGAATGACAATATCAATAACTTTTCCTTTTTTTTTATTCCAGTACGGTTGTATCAATATTTCTTCATTAGTTAAAGGCCGCACTCCCGACGGTTCCAGATAAGATTTGCCGACATTTTCAATATGGTTGTGTGCCGAAATTTTATTTTTCTCATTCAAAATGAAAGCATACACAACACCCTCGTTTTTCATGGTGCTGTTTACAAAAGTTGCCAAAGATAAATTATCACCACTAATAAGCGAGTCTGTACTGATGACACCCAGATTGCGCGCAATGGTTGCGCCGCGCCGGGTCATTTCACGAATCAATACATCTCTTTCCTGTTGGGTGAAAAAATATGAAGAACCAAAAACAGTAATAACAACCAGAGCAACGGTCATGAGTAAAAATTGAAGTTTGAGACCTGCCCGCATATATTAACCCTCCATACAGATTAAAATACACTCCTTGCTATTAACGATGTGTCTCGGAAAAAAATTGAAAAAAGAGTATATTTCGAGCCTAGTTTCGGCTCCCAGACCCCTATTCCTTAGTGCCGGTCAGTTTAGCAAGGGTAAATAGCCGTTGTCAAGTAAAAACCAGGTTTGCTTTTATCTTGACAAGAAGCCAGAAAATCCTTTAAAATCTTGACAAAATCAGCAGGAAGGCAGATCATCTCCTAAGGAGCGCTTTCATGGTTGGTATAGCACAAAAATCCAAATTCACGGAGTATTTTGGCTAAAAACATGACACTATTTCACTTATTACGTCCACACCCTGCAATTTATCTAATAACAGCTTTGGTTATCTTTAGCGCGTTTTTTGCGGGTTGTGAAAAACCAACCCAATCCCTGGCTTCGGCCACAATAGTTCCTACACCCGAGTCCTGTGACGATCGTATTCTCTATGTTTCCGGCGGTCAGCTCTTCAGCACTAACCTGGCTGGAGATTCCGCGTACAAAATTCCTGAAGCTGGAAAAAATATTTGGTTCCCCACCACCTCTCCGAACAATACCAAAGTGGTCTATTGGTCTGTGGTCTCCGGATACAACGAACTCTGGGTGTATGATATAGAACAGCAGGTCAATCAGCAAATCACCTTTTTCAATGAAAAGCTTACCCAAGCGGATTTACAAAATTTTAATGTGCACAATGCCCCGGTCTGGATGCCCAATAGCAAGCAGATTGTTTTTTCTCACTTAGACAAACTGTGGAAAATAGATTCCTCCGGATTCAATCTGGAAACTTTGATACCTATGGGCATTAATTTTTCCCCGGCCGTCTCACCGGACGGTAATTTTCTAGCCTATGTTTCGGAGATCAATCAGAGCCGCAACATTTATATACATCAAATGACCACTGGTGATGATTGGGCTTTAACTAAATTTCCTGTTTCGCACCGGGTCGGTTCCCCGGCGTGGTCTACAGATGGGAAACAAGTTGCCTTTACGGTCTCGCTCTTTGAAAAAGTGGATATTTGGATTATTAATCTTGATGGCAGTAATCTAAAACGTCTAACCAACGATGGTTTTAGCAATTCTCCGGCCTGGTCACCGGGAGGTAATAAACTTGCTTTCTCTTCCGGCCGTCAGGATCCATACCACTGGGAAATATGGGTTATGAATCGCGATGGCAGCAGTCAATTTTCAGTCACACGCAATGGCGGCTTCTCCCCCACCTGGATTCGACTACTCCAGGACCGGAGTGCAACCAGCGTACTACCTATAGCTGCTGAGGAGTCTGAAACAACCGAACCCGGGTACGAGTTTGCTAAAACCGAACCTACAGCGATTCCAACCGCGCAGTTAGTTGCCAAAGCCGAACCCACACCGGTTCCGACCTCCAAGCCCATTTCTCCGACTACTGTGCCAACACCTGTAAAAACAGCCAAAGTAAAAAAGCCAACACCCAAACCCACAACTGCACCCACACCAAAACCAACACCTGAAGAAAAAATTGTTGAAGTTAAAGTGGACGAAACCACTGCAGGAGACAAACCGATTACTGATGAAGATGATGAATATGAAGAATATGAAGAGTATGCGGATGAGGATGAATCCGTATTGCCCGAAGATGCGCTAAGCAGCACAGAAGCTGAAAACAGAATGGTCTTCACACCTGAAATTGAATTCTATTTCGCCAAGGACTTGGTCAAACCCACCTCTTTGGCTAAGCTCAAACAATTGGCCGAAAAACTCAACGAGTATCCGGATGCTACTTTAATTATCCAAGGCTTTATGCGCGGTCCCGTTTGGTTCCAAAAAACCGTGCCTATTCTCAAAACCCTTTCCCGTGCCAGAGCCAACAGCGTGTTACGGCATTTGATTGTGAATGAAAAAATCCGTCAGATCAATGTCACGGCCATCGGGGCCGGCGACACCTTCCCGGACACCGGCGATTCAGAAGAAAACCTGGTTCTGCTGGTTGAAGTTAAATAGACTCACCGCAGAGACACACAGAACACAGAGTTTTTTAAATTAAATTCATACCACAACCAAATCAGCCACTGATATATGTATCATGTCAGTGAACTAATGGAAAAAAAATTAGCCGCCGATGAACGCCGATAAACGCGGATATTTACTTTATTAACTTACGTCTTAAATCCTTGCTTTTTTGGCAAGAAAATTATTCGCCGCAAAGTAGCATATCAGTTACGGTACTAAAGGTGCTCTTATATTCGGTTAACTGGCCGGTCAGGGCGACCGCAAGGGTCGCCCCTACGCCAACGTATACACTAAATGTTTGTAGGGGCACCCCTTGCGGGTGCCTGTTTGCCTGTCATTCCCGCAGGCTTTAAGCGGGAATCCAGAGGCTTTGATTTTTTAAAGGCTTTAAAAAGTCACTGGATACCCGATAAAATCATTCGGGTATGACAATCTTTTTAGAAAGTAGCCTTTCCGCAACAGATACTATTTAGTACCATAACTGATAGCTTACGCCGCAAAGAACGCAAAAACATCTTTTTGACAGGATAACAGGATTGACAGAATTTATTTAAAATCCCGTATATCTTGTTGATCCTGTCAAAAATCTTTGGTTCCGGTTTGTCCGGGTTATGCATAAAAAAAATTTAATCGGCGTTTATCAGCGTGTATCGGCGGTTAATTTTGGTTCTGATTTATCCGGATTCGGTTTTTTTCGCTTCACTGATATGTTACATAACTATGCTCTTCAGGCGGCATTCAAGGGTGAGGCCCTTAAAGGTTTCCAGAATAATTTTCTTCTTAACTTATCAATCCGGAAAGGCAGTGTTCGTAAAAAGTCCACAATCGCGCCTTGTTTCTTTGCCCGCAGCAGCCATTCCCGCGGCATAACCAATTCTCCGGCTTGCTTACTGCCGAACAGCGCCTGCCGGCCATTCCAGACGGCAACCGGCTGCGATCGCACCCACTTCATTTTTTTCAGTAATTCAGAGCAATACACCAATTCGGTTATCCGCTGTTCGGTTTCCTTGGCTGAGGCTATGAATTTCCACATGCCCTCTGTAAATTCCCGCGCTGATCGGGTAAATGATCCGGATTCAGACGAATCCGCATTGGATAAAGCCTTGGCCAAATTGGACTGCTTTGCCAGCCCTGGCAACTCACGGTGCAGTTCCTTCTGGATACGGTATAAATAGCCGGCCGGATTAAGCTCATGCGTCAAACGATGAATTTGGTTTTGTATAAAACCGGGCTGCGCTTGACTCCACTTCCAAAACGCCTCACTTATCTGTCCTTGGATCTGCTGTTCCAAGGTCTGCTCATAATACTCCGCGCTGCGATAACGCAGGATTTGCACTGCCAGCATATACGCAATTTTTTGCCGCCAGACCAAGAAGGGATGAGCCGGTCCTGCGGGTAAGGCCAACGCTTGTGCCAGCGGCCGATATAAATCAAGCGCAGGGTACTGCCCCGGAACCGAGGAGTAGCGGCCAAAAATAATTTGCGATAGTGGCGCAGGATAGGTGAAAAAACCGCCGGCTATCCGGGAGGGATTAAAAGTCCTGGATTCCAATTCATCCGGAAAATAGCGGCGTTTTAAATCAGCTAATATTTTTTTAACCGCACCATCATCCACAATATTGCCGGAACGCAATTCAGGCACAGCCCGGGCCACTCCCTGCAAAAACAGAAAAGCGCAAGCTAGAATGAATATTACTCCCTGGCGGGGTGCGCGCCAGATTTGAAACAAGCGGATCGATTTTTTCAACAACGGCTGATTGAAGCGGATGTTGCCTCCGGGTTCACGCTCTTTATCCCTCCGCATTTCCTCTGCCAGACCAGAATGTGATTGTTCAGTCCCCTTAAGCTCCTTTTCTTGCTTGTATTCACCAGCCAGACCGTCACTCAAGGAGGATGTTTTTTGGGTTTTTAGCCGAGTGAAGCGCAGGGACGCCAAATGCCCAAGCTCAGATAAATAATAAACCAGCGGCAGGATGGGATTGAGATAAATCGAGCGGTCGGTCAAACCGGCTACCCGCATCCGTTCCTGGGCCACCACGTGCGGCAGCAGCAGGGCGCGCAGAAAAAGGTTGATCGTTTGCAAGCTGCCCAGATACGCCCTTTGGAACCACGTTGTACCTAACTGCCAGGCAATATCCTGCACCAGCCATTGGGCGAAAAAGATTTTATCTTCTTCTGTCTTGGCAAAGCATTGGTCAGTCTCTATCAACTTGGTAAAATCAACCGGACGGTCAAATTGCAGGCTTATACGGTTTTTAAAATCCTCATTATCTATCAAGTATTTACTAACAGATCCTGCCCGAAGTATCCTGGCATAATTCACGGCCACCCAGCCGGGCAACCAGCGGCTGTTGTATACTACTGCTCCGGTTCCAAAGATTGCCATCCAGATTTGCGCGAACCAGCCCGCATCCAAGCCTCCAAAAGCAAAGACGGTAATCACAAACAGTGCGCTCCATCCCAAAGTTGCCCAGCGGTTGGTGTTCAGGTCAAAGCGCTTCCCCTTGTCTTCCTGGTCTTTGGCCGAACTTTGGGGGGCTATTGGTTTGAATTCTTTCGTGATCTTAGATCCCAACAGATCGTCCAGAATTTTTTTCGCAGCAACGGGGTCCTTGGGAGCAGTGCTATCCATCAAGGCGGCCGCCAACCTTTGAATGGCTTCTGTGGGTATTTGGGATTTCAGTTCTGAGGTGCACAGCACACCACCCGCGCGTATACCTAAGTATTGCTTGACATCTAGGTTTTCGCCTCCCATGGCTTTGAAAAGAGCTTTTGTGGTTTTATCCACCTGGCGGATCATATTATTGTATTCTTCTGCCGGGCGTTCTATGCCCTCCATCCAATAAAATTGGGAGTCATAATCCACCAGGGCGCTTAATTCAATATAGAAATCAAGTATCTCCTGGTGCAGCTGTTCCTGGGTATAAGATCCCTGCTGCATATTCCGTACGGCGTCCTTCATCTCCTGGTAGGCCATGCCCAAAGTCGCATACAACGTGGGCATGCGATTCTTATGCTTCGAGTAAAATACGTATATATTATTCAATGCCTTTCCAACTTTTTTCAACTGGGCCTGGATATTTTCGACGCTCAGTGCGGTCTCTCCGGATTCTTCGGATTTTTGCACCTCGGTTTTATATATTTGCGGACTTTTCCCCAGACTGTTTAAATGCCCGTTGCAAAGTGTCATCACCCGCTTATTCGCCGCGCTAAGCATCGAAGCATGCCGGATCACTTGATTGGAAATCTCATTATAAAAGCCGTGATTAAGCATGGCTACTCCTGACATATCAGTAATTCTATGGTATGCGGCCATGCCGTTGAGATATGTCCTCACCAATTCTTCATAGCGTTCCAGACGTCCCATCAAGATATTAACCTGTTTCGGAGTCATGAGCTTGGGTTCTTTGCTAATTTTCTCTATTATTTTAAAGAAGTCCTTCAGCACAGGAGTATAATCAACCTTAGTCCAGGCCACTGCCCGGGGTTTAATCTTCATCCTCTTAGCCTCTTGCTGAGCCTGCTTGCGCATATTTTTGAGCAGGTTGAACAGCTCATAGTATTTGGTCATTCTCTCGCTATCCTGTAAGGCTCGGGTCAGTTTATGACCCTTGAGGCGTTCCAGCTCGGTTTCTGCCAAAGAACTAAGTTCCTGAGTGAAAACACGGGCCACTTCCTCGGCAGCCGTTCTTTCGGCAGCTTTTTTCGCAATCCTTTCATCTTCAGCTTTTTGCCGCTCTGTTTTAGCCGGCCGGTCTCCTGTTTCTTCCTCTTCTGCCGGCCTAGGCGGACGAGCCTTAGACCAGGCTGCCTGTTGTTGGCGCAGCTCGGGATCCGAGATCAGCCATTTTGCTTCATCCGGCGCCACGCTGGCAGGCGAAAAGACCAGCGGAAGATTCCATTCTGCCAGACCTAAATCGCCATCTCTCAATGCCTTTCTGACATCTTCAACTGTAAGCAGCAGCCCTGCTTCTTTGTTTTTCATGCGCTGGATAAATGGCTTGGTTTGCACCTTAAGCACTAAGCTTTTTTTTCCGCTAAAGCTGAAAGGCGATTTTGAATCCACTACAATCTCACTGTACCTTTCCCATGTCTCAGGCTCTCTGACTTCCCCGTTTAATCTTATTTCATTCCAGAGTAATCCGTTATTAGCCTCGCGCAGTTTCTCCTTCCGCTCTGATTCCTGGGCAGAGAATCCGAGTATTTCCAGCACCTCAGCTTGCTCTGGTGTGGCTGCCAGGACCTGCATGTGAATCCGCAATCCGGCGCTTGCCGCCACTTTCTGCATCCCCGACAGATACTCTAGAATTTCATCCTCATCTGTCTCAGGAATTAATTGATTCTCAACCATCAGTATGCCGTGCTTGTATGCTTCCAGCCACTCGGTCAGCCCATCCTGCGCCTCCGAGCCAAGCGCACGCGCTGCCAAGCCCATCTGTTCAGTGGTCAATATATGCATGCGGGCCCGCTCCCGTTTGCCCAATCCGCGCAGATAGGCATGCTCCTCAATTCCCTCGCCCAGCTCATGAAACAAAGCCGCCCGGCGCACGCGGGCCGGCGCATAGCGCATAAGATTTTGGTCAACCGCCACAACACGATCCCAGCTAAATCCTGGCAAAAACGCATCAGCCGGACCGCTTACTACAATGACATCTTCTATTACATACATGCCCGGGAAATTCTTTTGCAAATCAATATTCATATCAATCTGCGGCATTATTGCGCGTGCCCGGGCGTTGATTTCCTCTATGACTTCTTGATCCTTATCTTCCAGACCGCCTGTTTTTGCTATTGCTTTGAATAATTCCAGATCGTTTTTTAAATCAGCTGCCATTTGCTCAGAAAGCGGCGCCAAGGTGACTTCAAATTCCCATTCAACAGATTCATCCACCACACCCTTGCTGGTATAAGGATTAGCCGGCACCCGAACCCGGTTGGGACCAATGGGCTGGACATCCCGGATGGCATGGCGTCCCATGGCCCCGCCACTCTTTAAATCGTCCATTATTTCATTCGGAATCCCCGCTCTTTCTTCTACATCTCCTTTCAAATCGCCAGGCAAGTCTCCGGGCGCCCTTTGTTCTCCAAGCTCTAATATCAGACTGCCGTCACCCTCTTCTATCGCGCCTTGCATACTCATAAAACCGTGTATTTTTTTCCAATTTTCCTCATTTAAAATATCCGGTATTTTTTTAGTAAAACGTAATTTATTAATACTGGTTTCTTTATAAAGCAATCCCGGAGCAGTTATCAATTTCACTATCAAATCAAAAGCCGGTTTAATATATTCGCCATCCTGATAGGCTTTATGAATCATAAACCTAAATTGAACAGTATCCGAATTTTCACTTTCCCGCTGGACAAGCGCAAGTCCGATATTATCCCCGTTTTTATTTCTAATAGATAAGAGATGTTCTTCAGTTCGGTGATCCTTGATTTTAAACGCGGTTAATTCAATATTTTTATAGTTGAATTGGTTAAAAATAGTTTTTATCAAATTCTTATAAAATCTAAAATGCACGCCTTCTTTCCGAAGTGTGAGATCATCCTTTTCCAATGCCTCTTTCATATCACCGATTATTTGTATTGCTTTTTGATATTGATGTTTTAAGATCCGGACCGTAATCCCGGATTTTTCCGAAGTTAATTTCTGCGGCACTTTTACGTTTTTGAAAACCGAATATTCAGGAATGTCGAAAGATTTCAAGTCATAGAAATATCCTTCACCTGTTTCTTGATAGCCAATTTTCGTTAACAATTCTATTATTTCTTCAACACGGGCATCATACGCATCAAAAGTGTTTTTAAAAAATAAAAGTTTATTGATTTCGCTGGTTCTGAAAAGCTTCCGGCTGGTTGCCATATGCATAATCATGTATAATATTTGTTCCTCATAGCCTCTCCCACTGAAATCCAGGTATTTTTCCGGTTTGGAATACATAACAAACCTGAAGTCAGCCAGTTGCGGGTCTTCCGGTTCCCAATTGATTGTTCCCTGACCGATACTACCGGTTGAATCATATTTATCATCCGGTTTCTTATTTTCAATCGAAAAGACATAACCCTGGCGATCTGTGGGGTAATCAAATATTCGTTTGAAACAGGTTATGTGCAAATTGTTCCAACTGAATTGTTGGGCTGCATTTTCCTCCACATTATCCAGCAACCTTAATTCCCGATTGTATTGGTTGACCAGCCGATAACCCAGCCTTTCCTGCGTGCTATCCAGTTCTTTTAGCGAACCCATAATCTCGTACCAATCGCGAATCTCTTTATATTCCACCTTGTCCGGCGCTTTTTCCCCCTTATCTTTTTCTACCCTGCTCCCGTTTTCCTTGCTGCTGACCATCGCCAGTCTAGGAAAAAGAAGATTGTCGCCAATTCTTTGCACCCAGCGGATTTCATATTGGGAAAAATAATTGATCACTGTCACGGTCAGGATAAGCAAAGTAATCATGAGCAAGCCCGGTGCCATGCCCACGCTTCCCCGGATCATTGATCTGACAATGCCCAGGCTCATCACGCCTGCTATGAGTAAATGAAATGCCGGTTTAATTTTGCCCTGTGCTGGTTGCAGGAAGGCTTTATTAAAGGCTTGTTTGATTTTGTCAAAGTTCATGCCCGGCGCATGTCTGAGATATTTAGCCGTCCAACCAGCCGCGAATGCTACCAACGCCCCGCCAAAAATGCAAGTCCGCAGCACTTTAGATGATATGACAGCCTCGGCCCGGCTTTGTTCCTCTTTGGTCTCCAGGCATTCTTTAATTTGACTTAATATATCAGGCGCGCCGGAGGAAGACGGTTTTAAGGAATAAAAAGCCAGCTTGGCATTTTTAAAGGATATACTCTGAAGACATTCCGGCGATGTAATTAACTTCAGGTCTTTAGGCCCAATAACCGCGGCCAGGTGTATGTTTTTAAAAGGCAGAACCAGGGTCTGCTCCCCCTTAATTACAGCGTTCAAATCAGCCGCGATCCTTTTCGAGTTGGCAGCATAGGCTGCAATGGTCCGGGCAAATTTTTCTTTAAAGATCTCTCGTTTTTCTTTTGAAAAATAGGATCCCAGCCCGGCTTTTAAAGTAACATCCACGTGGTCCTGGAAAACCGGATCTTCCAATCCGGGCTGCAAACTTATAATATTCTGATTTTGGGCCAACAGCTTCTCCAGCGGAGTCCGTCTTTTTTGCAAGAGCGAAAAATAGGGATTAGCCACATCTGCCCGCCGCAAAGACGGCTTTACTGAAATATATGAAATACCCTGCCTACGCATCAGATCCAGCAAATGCCGGGTATGATAACCCCCGCTCACCAGAACCGCTATGGATGTCCGCTTTTCCTTCATGCGCGCAAGCAGGTTGCGTATGAAATCCCGGCTGCGCAGATCCGCATTAGCGTAAAATTCCTCGACTTGTTTAAGATATTTTTCCAATTCATATACTTCAGGTTCCAGGGCCAAGTCCCCGCTTTGATCATGACGCCCAATAAAGGTCTGAAAGGTGTTGATTTTAAATAAATAGGACCTGTCCCGGTATTCAGATAATTCATCGTTGGATACTGAAACATTAAGCAGCTTTTCCATAATATCCAGGCGGCGGTTAAGTTGGTCCAGGGACTGCTGATCAGAATGAGTATAGAGTCCTTCCCGCAGGTCTCTGTCCATCTGATCCATTTCCTGATAGAGCTTATCTGCGTCGATTTCACGCGCAAAAACCTTGGACTGCCCGGTGGCGTATTGAACCAATTGGGCATATGCTTTCATGTTTAGTCCGGAGCGGGTGGCGGTTTTATATAGAGACCGGCAGTACTTAAAAAGAGAAAGTTCTCCTTTGCAAAAAGCCGTTCGTTTGGCATCAAAGGCTTGTAAGACAGGATGATATAGTGCAGGTTTAAGTTGCTCCAGCTTTTCGCGGATATCCCATACATACCCCTGGCTTTCGTTGTTGAGGAATCTCATGACGCACTCACGGCCGGCCTGGTAATGTTTGGCATTTTCAATGCCCACCAGGTCAATCGCATGCCGGCCTGTGGCTGCGTAAAACTCGGCCCCGGAAATTTTTCCCTGGCGCATGAAATGATCGCCCACCTCTTGTTTAACAGATTCAACTGGAAAAGTGGACAGCTTGGTGACATTAACCGGCTCGCTGGCGCCCTCGATGGCTGCCAGGCGCAAATTGTGACAGCCGGCTAAGTGGCCGATGATTTTGGCAATATGATTCTGCACTTCGTAGTTGCAGTGGAGGTCCTGGATATGCACGACCAGGCGGTCGCCCCCCCGGAAGGCGTGCACGGTCCGTCCATACTGTTCGGGAATCTCAACAAGTTGATTCAGGTATTGGATGGTTTGGGTCCCGGACACGTACGTTGCCCGCTCAAACGCCCAGGTCAGAAAAGGCAGAACAAAGGTCAGCGTCACCAGCAGCGCAATGGAGCGTGTACAAATCCGAAAATCCGGATGTTGCCACATGCTCAGCAAAAGGCGCGAACGCTTCAAAACTTCAATGGATTGACGAATATGAAGTAAATACACAGAATTCCCTAAATATAATATTATTTAATATTTAGATAAAATATAGCACAATCAGCAACAAAAATAAATCCGCACGCCAAATAATATAGCTTTTTTAAATAATCATAATTGCTTTGTCTCACATTGCAACGCGTCTGTTTGTAAATCTATGCGGTTATTTTTACGCTTACTTTGGGGCACCAGCAAGCACAAAATACACAGAGATATCAATAAAAAATAAACACTTTCTATATTTTATTTTCACATTAATGGAATACGGGTAACTACTCAGGTCTGCAAGAAGCCGGGCGCTTTGGTCTTTTTTCAAGCGTGGCAGCGGTAACTGCGGAGATGTGGTTTAGAAAAGCATATCCCCCTATTGCCCATTACCAGCCTAGACCTTGGTTTTCCGCCTGGCAATGCTTGAAAAAAGACCAAAGTGACCTGCCAGGCGTGAATATTTGAATACTTTCTTTACCCATCTGAGTAGTTACGAATACGGATATATATTTGGTTTTGAAGTCTGTTGCGTATTTAACTTCTGCCATTCCTTCTTTATGTTCTCCGCGTCTCAGCGGTTATTGTTTTTGTTTTACCAGTTGGTAGGCATGGCACGGCGGGCTTTTTCTTTTTTCTCACACTCTGTTTTTAATTTCTTCATTTCGGGATATATTTTTTCCGCATATTCAATCGCTGTAGTGTAGTCTTCCCCTTTGAGAAGCACCTTGATTCCGGCTAAATCTTTTTTTAATACTGTCACTTTATTGGAGTAATATTTTTTGCCATTGAGTTTCTCAATATCCATCATCATCTTCACTGCCCGACCGTAGGCTCCGCGCGCGCGTTTGCGGTTTTTTACTTTGCTTGACGCTGATTTTGTTTTCACCACCGTGGGTTTAGCCTGAACTTTTTTAACTTTACTTTTTTGCCTGCGTGCTTGCGTGCGTTTCAAACGTTTTAAACGGGATCCAAAACGTCCTCTCTCTTTGATCACCGTCTGCGCCAGCACCAGTGCCCGATCGCTCTCGTTTCCGGCCAAGAGACGTTGTGCTTCGCTCAATTGTTTGCTCAGACGACGAATGTCCTTGGCAAAGGCTTGATTCAGCTTAGTATTCTGTTTGGCCTCGTCCAAGGCCTTCTTAGCCTGGCGAATGGCGCCGGCTGCCCTGCTTTTACTCTGTTGCCGGGCGCGTTGCGCTGCTTTTTTTTCTTTCCTGGCTTGCCGCTCCTTTTGACGCTCGGACATATACTGCAACTGTTTCTCGACTTCTTTGAGCAAACGCGTTGCCCGTTGATGCGAGGGCATAATTTCCAGTGCTTTGCGGTAGGACGTGGCTGCACTGATATAATTACCGTTTATTTTAAAATCCCGGCCTTGCTTAATAAAAAATCCAGCCTCATTCTGGCGCCGGATTTGTTCATGCAGGTCATTGATTCTTACCAGTAAATTAATATCTTCATCCAATACCTCAGCAGCTTCTTCCCAGGCTTCCAAAGCTTCTTCCAGTTTGCCGGCTTGCCTTTTTTCTTCTCCCAATTTCACTAAAATTTTAGCTTCCAAGACCCCCTCTGCTTCGATAGGAGTACTAAAAATAACACTGAAATTCACTTGATGAGTACCGCCGGCTTCTCCCAAACCGCCTAAGGGGTTTATAAAAGCATAATCAATCTGTCCGATCCATCCACTCTGTTCCAGCCGCAGGGATACACCCATGGTTAATTCGCTCAAATCCTGATCACCAAATCCCAGACCTAAACGAGTGGCCATAACTGAGTTGAACCACCAAGCTTCTCCGCCCAGGGAAAAACGGTAGTGATTGTCAAAGAACATAAGTTCTGTAGTCCCCAGAAACGCTTCCCTGGTATACGCCCCACCCAAGCGAATTTTCATAGGCACAATGGAATCCCCAGTGCCCGAAGCCATGTTGGGTTGATTGAGGTTTGAAAGTGAGAGTCCGGCCTTGAAATTTTGGATCAGATAGAAAATGCCACCCACATCCAAACCAAAACCCAGCTTGGATGTACCGGCATTAAAAAATGGATTCTGATTAATGGCTTCGGAGTCTTGAAAATCCTGATGCAGTATTTTCAGCGTACCACCGACAACATAATTTTCTTTCTCATCCAACGCCTTACCATATCCTAAAGCGAAAATGTTTTCCTGATATAAATCGGTCAGGCTGCGCTGATACCAGGTAAAACCAAAGGTACCGACATTCCCCAAGGACTGGACATACCCCAAACGGCTGTCTGACAGATTCCCGTCATCCAGACCGGTCATGAGTTGTACATAATTAAAAGAAATAATTGAGGTCTCAATCAGCCCTAAGCCGGACGGATTGTAGAACATGGCATCCGCATCATCAGCCACAGCACAGAAAGCCCCGCCCAGACCGGCAGCTCTGGCACCCGGACGCTCCAAATCAAAAGCAGACCAAGCCACAACATGCAGACTGGCTAATAACACGCTAATACTGATGCAAAATAAAATGCGTTTCATCAATACCTAACCTCATCGTGCAATAACCACTGCACCGCGCTGGTTACTATCACCCGCGCTAATTTGATAAATGTAAATACCACCCGTAAGCTTCCTGCCACCGGCATCCTCGCCATTCCACCGCACTGTGTAATTAGGAGCACTGCCTTCCGGGACCAGTTCAATTTGTAGGCGCCCATTGACTGAAAAAATACTCACTTTCACAAAATCACGTGGTACATCGGACTGGAAGGTAATGACCAGCTCCTGGTTTATTGGTCCGGCCGGGGTAAAGGTCTTAGTATTAAATTGAACATTATCCAGGTTTTTGCCAATGCTGGTCACTGGGGTATCTGTAGGTGTTACTGCCTCTTCTGTAGGCGTGTAGGTTGTGGGTACCGCTTCTTCAGTATGCGTAAAGGTTGGCGTGGCTA
>JAGLMY010000302.1 GCA_023139775.1 bacterium | reverse complement strand
AACCTCCAGATTGTCAGCTAGTGTATATTCTGGATTCTGAACCATCCGGGAATATGAAGGCCATGTATGCCGGGCCAGAATATCCGATCATGCGCGAAGACCTGATTACCGCCCTCCAGGCAGCTGGTGTCGATAACCTTCAACTTTTTGATGCGGTTGTTCGTGATCCTGAGACTGGTAAAGAATACACAAACTATAAGGCGTTCAACATAGTGGGCCTCGTCGCAGCAGCAGATATGGATGCCTCCGTGCTAATGAAGACATCATCCTCCACTATGATTGATGTCGACTTCGATAGTTTGGTGATCGACGAAGAGAAAGCAAAACCACATAAGCTGTTCCGACTGGCAGAAAGCGTCAATGCAATCATTGTATCCAATAATGTTCGACTTGAGGTCGAACGTCGCGGCATACCTGGCATGGTCTTCTATGATCCAAGGGACTGGGCCGGTTGAGTTTTTTTAAGATCAGAGAACCAGAGTGGTTTGAAATTCAATTGATACCTGCACATGATTGGGGACTTTGTTCGGTAATACGGTTATCCAAAACCACTAATATTTATGAAAAAATCCAAAGAGTCATCAAATAAAGATAACCGTATTACCGAACAAAGTCCCCCGTTACACAATGAGTAATAGTCTGTCACCTGGTAGCCTCGATAGCCTATCAATATCAGCCGGTTTTCTTTGTTTCGACTAAGCCAAAGAGCAAATAAAACCGATAATATTATTATGGAAATTAATACCTAGCTGCGAATCCCCCGCTTTTCAAGGCGGAGAATTTTAATATTTGAGATACCCACGATCAGGAGGCAGAGTATGCCGAATCGGACCAGTATAACCGGCAGCGAACTTCTCATCGTGGAGAAATTTCCGGGATGCTCATTACTGTTCAGATTAAGGACGTTGATTCTTAAGTGCTTTGATTTTCGAACGCATTCTCAGAATCAACGTTCCCAAAACCCACAAGCATCAATCGCGTGCTGGTGCGTTGTGAACAGGAGAGGGAAAAGGGTGAATGAGCAATGCATCGTGAGAACCAATGTACCCAATTACTAGAAATTAAATTAATGAATTATTTAACTCCGGCCCCGTTCATATTATACCAAAGCGAAAAATAACAGCTTAATTTTTCACTGCTTATAAAGAAGATGCTTTTTCAGCAGCTGTAAAAATCTATTTTTCTGAATTTATTTCTTTAGAAGATTTTTTTCTTGGTTTGGGAAACAGTTGATCAACCACAGAGCGTTTTTTGGGTTTTTTACCAAATAAGACATTTAAATTGTTCTTAGCAGTATGATTGTCCGGCCAGAGCTCCAGGGCTCTGGTTTGACTTTCTACTGCTTTGGCTGGCTGAGCTTGGTGTCTTTGCACGATTCCTAAATTAGTATAGCTTACAGACAATCTTCGCTTTACTTCCAATTGGGCTAATTCAATATCCGCAACTCTTTTATTAAGTACTTTTTTACTTATCTGGAAAAATGGTTCAATTTTTGTTTTGATCTCTTTGTTATTTAGCCGGCCATATGTATTTAGCCATTTTTCATAAATAGCCTTACTTGTCAAAGCAGTTTGTTCAGCTTTGCTAAGTAATTCTTTTTTATCATCATATAAAGCCATTAATAAGTACGTCGCTGTTCTATTATTATAGACAATTCCCAATTCATAAGAATCAGCATATGCTGAAGTGTTTTTGTAAAGATCCTCAAGCTCATCGAGTACAATAAATACCAAGGAGTACTTTTCTTCCTCGATGAGCCTGCTGTATTTGGCAAATAAATGTCTGGCTTTGGCAACGCGAGGATCTTCAGCCTGGTTAACACTTCGGTAGTAAAAATACGCACCAGTGACAACAATTACGGAAATTGCACTTAGAACGGTTACTAGTTTTTTTGTTCCGCTATTCATGTACTTTTTCGACTAAGAATCTCTTAATCTCAAGCGGCGTGGGGGCAGTATATTTCGAAACCACAATGTTTACCGCAATTGCTATCGGAGCACCAATCCAGGCAAAATACCATGCATTCAGCCAGTAAGAAATAAACGCGTGAGCCGGCAAGGTTACACCAAATTTTCCAGCAATAAAGTAGGTTAATGAAATTAAAGCCACAGCTACACCAGAACTTAGACCTGCAATCGCTCCCGCCCGATTTGATTTACACCACCAAATTCCGAGTAAGAATAATGGAAATATAGTACAGCCGGCTAAAGAGAATGCCAAGGCAACTAATTGTGCAATTAATGCCAGTTTCATTAATGCCACAACCGCAACCGCAACGGCCATTATCACTGTTCCAATTCTAGCCATTTGTAATTGATTTTTTGGCGATGCCTTGGGATTTAATACTTGAAAATATAAATCATGTGAAAAGGCTGAAGCGCCAGCAACTAATAACCCGGAAACCGTAGAAAAAGCAGCGGAAACCGCACCGGCAGCTAAAAACCCGATAATCAGAGGATTGATATCACCAAGTTGTGCTGTATAAACAACAATTGCATCTTTAGCCAGTTTTCCAACTTCCGGATTTGAAGATAAGATTTTTCCAAAAGCCGAATAAACCGGAGCACTCCAATATAATAAACATATAAAGAATAATCCCCAAACCACAGACCATCTTGCATCTGAAGCTTTGGGTACAACATAGAATCTTTGAATAACATGGGGAAGACCAGCCGTACCAATCATTAATGAAAAACAAGTTGCAATCCATTGGAAAAATGTTTTACCCGTTGCCGCATCCCAAGGCATAGCATATTCGGGACTTGGCATTATAGCAAAACCATGGCCATACACATTCAACAAGGACACATTATCAGCTATATTGGGAGCGGGTATTCCTTGGACAATATCAGATACTACCGAACCATAACCAATTTGGGGTAGTAGCCAGAAATAATCAAATTTAAATGTGAGTAAGAATAAGGGAATCATAAATGAGATAATAATAATAATGTATTGAATCTGCATATTTTTGGTCACACCTAACATACCCGAAATAAGCGTGTATGCCAGAACAACCGCAGCGCCGATTAATACCGCCCAAGTGTAATCTATACCTAGAACCCATTTAAACATAAGTCCAATACCACCAAACTGCCCGACACAGTATGAAAATGATATTAAGATGGCAACTATTGCGGAAAAAGCTCTCAGACCATGGGAATAGTATCTATCACCGATAAAATCAGGTGCAGTGTATTTTCCGTATTTTCTGATTTGGCCTGCCATTAAGATAAGTAATAAAACATAGCCGCCGGTCCAACCAACCACATACGATAATCCGTGATATCCAGAACCATACATAATAGCGGCCATTCCCAGAAAGGATGCGGCACTCATCCAGTTAGAAGCAATGGCCATACCCGAACCAACTCGTGATATTTTTCTTCCGGCAACCCAGTAATCACTGGTATTTTCTGCTTTGTGGATTAAACCCACAGCAATAAATAAAGCTAAAATCGTTAGTAGAATTATTGCCGGGCCGGTTTTAAAACTCCCTTCTAAGGCGGTGACACTTACCGCATTTGCGAATGTAGGTATTAAAAAAAATACTAGTGTTAATAAGCTTTTCATTGTCATCCCCCCGATCATGCGTCTTCTACTAAGTTATATTTTTTGTGAATTTTATCAATTAAAAGGCAGTAAAAGAGACAGATTAATACAAATAGTATTAATAAGAATTCAGCTGTATACCAATAATGAAAAGGAAATCCTAAAAATTTAGTGTCGGTCAGAACTGATTGATTATGGGTTAAATAAAGCTGCATAATTCCCGGCACCAACTCCTGGGAATCACTATCCAGGGCAGCAACTCTGGTTTCGGAAAGTTCTATCTCCAGAAGTTTCGCTTCAAGACTTTCTGCTGAAACCCCAAGTAATTCTGATGCTTGGGTTTTTGTCAAACCGGGAGACAGACTATAAACACCCCAATCCAAAGCTTTTACCAAAATTGTACGGTCTGCTTTTTTCACTGCTTTCCCTAAAACCGCTAAGATTGTTTTTGAAAAAGTTTGTTTTTCTAAAGTAGTTGCCGTACCGGCAGCCACGTTCTCCCAAACATGTTCAAAAGCAACCAGGCTTTTTTCTTTAGTTGGTTTTTCAATAGCTTTTAATAAAAATTGAAACCCAAATACCGCAATCGCCCAAATCATAAACATCGTGATTATGATTTTTGAAATTGTTTTGGCATGAGCAGTTTTTGGTTTAAATAAATTAACTCTATATTCTTTAGTTTCCATCTTTAATCCCCCCTTTATAAATATCAGTAAGTTTGCCATATTAGATAATTAAATAAGTCAAGCGGCGGGCGGTTATGATTAAATCTAACCAAAATAAAATATGGATCAGATACAGCCAGTAACAATATCATTCCCGGCCCCAGGCGTCAATTCCTTTATCCAGCTATCCAGCGCATTCCCAAACACTGACTTCCCCATTCGAATTTCATCTAATAATTTTAATATGTTATCCGCGAATCCCCCGACTTTCAAGCCGGGGACATTTCGCTAAAAAAGCGAAATGCGGGATATACATTTATTTAATCTGCAGATTATATCCAAGTCCCCGCTCTTAACGCGCGAGGAAATTGAACAAATTCCATTTACCCAATGATAGTTGCATAAATTATTTTATAGTATTTTTCTGAAAAATATGAGAAATATTGTCTCCATGAAATATTTAGCATTAAAAAGCGGATTTACCCAAAATTCAAAATAAAAACATGGAGGCACAGTAATGAAAAAAAGTTTAATTATTAGTTTAGTGGGTTGTGCTTTATCAATCGGGACACCGGCGACGCAGAGTTGGGCTGAAGTTAATGTGAGTAGTAAATATGAGAGCAAACTATATGGGTATCTTCATTTGAGCATGTCTTATGATTCTCACTATATCTACAGCGGAAATATGGCGTTTTGGGCATTGCCGGAAGGTGATACAAAAACCAATGATAACGAGCTTAACATCACCGCTAGCCAGACGAGACTTGGATATAGTATTACCGGACCGGAAATTGCCGGTGCAGCTACTAAAGGAAAAATCGAAGTAGATTTTTATGGACTCGGCGGAACTGAAAATAAGGCGATGTTAAGAATGCGTCATGCTTTTATGGAAGTTGTGTGGCCCAAGGGATGTAGTTTATTAGCCGGTCAAACCTGGGATTTGATGATGACTCAGTGTCCGACAACTGTTAATTTTCCGGTTAACTGGTATGCTGGAAATATTGGGCATCGTCGTCCCCAACTCAGATTGACGAAAGTCATGGATATGGGCGAGGGTTCAAAATTAGCTGCGAAGCTTGCTTTGGCGCGTACCATTGGTCTTTCCAATAGTTTCAGTCCTGGGGATACGGGTGAAGATTCGGGAATACCCACAGTACAGACAAGTGTTCGTTATTCTTCTAAAGCGTTTGAGGTTGGTGTATCAGGTCATTTTGGTCAAGAAGAGTATGATACCGCAGCTGATGGTACGCATGATGTATATAAAACCTGGTCAGGACGTCTGGATGTAAATATACCTATGGGAATATTCGGATTCAAAGCCAGTGCTTGGACAGGAACTAATATGAGCGCGTATCTAGGTGGCATTGGCCAAGGTGTTAATTTAACTGAAAAATGGACGATTGATGCCATAGGCGGCTGGGCTATGATCAAAGCCGGCCCGATTAATGTTGGTGGTGGAATTGATGTTCCGAAAGTTGATCAAATAGCTTCTGGTGAAAAACAGCAAAATGTTGGCATTTTTATCAATACTTTCCAGAAATTACATGCCGCAGTCAAAGTGGGTATGGAACTTTCTTATTGGCAAACTATGTATAAAGATGCTGCCGATGGCGATGCGGTTCGCGCGCAGGTTGCCTTTATACACGAATTTTAATATGTTAGCCGCTTCATCCCCGGCTTTCAAGCCGGGGACATTTCGCTAAAAAAGCGAAATGCGGGATATACATTTATTTAATCTACAGATCATATCCAATTCCCCGCCCTTTGAGACTGTGTCATAACGGTCTCAATAAAAGGGGATTGTCATTTAATATTTCCTCTCCCCGGCGTTAGCTGCGGGAGAGGGTGAGGGGTCCCGCAATGTGATGGGTGCCGGAGTTAATTTATTACCTGAATTTTGCACATGATTAGC
>JAGLMY010000301.1 GCA_023139775.1 bacterium | reverse complement strand
CCACACCAACCTACACACATACAGAAGATCCAAACACGCCAACAATTACCCCTACCTGGACAATTACTTCAACAATTACCCTTACCTGGACCATCACCCCAAGTTCAACTATTACCCCTACCGGGACCGTTACTTCAACTATCACCCCTACAGCAACATTTTCTCTAACCACCACCCCCCGATTTACGGATAAAACCTTTCTTGATATACGACTGGAAGCTAAGATCGTTACTCCGATGGCACCGCCGCCATTCAACCGGCTACGCATTTTCTTTAAGTCCAATGAACCGCGGAAGAATATTAGAGTGAGGATATTTAATTTGCATAATCGTATGATTAAAGAATTAGCAGTGCAAAACCTGGGGAATCAGTATTTGGCGGAATGGGATTGTCGGGATAAGCGCAATCTTATTAAACAAGGAATTTACTTTTACCAAATCGAAATCAACGGCAACGCCTATAATGGAACCTTTGTGTTGGGAATATAATACTTTAATAATTATAATTTTCCATAATGTATTCCGGGGCAGGTCCTAGTGAGAAGCCGGAACCAACCGGTGTATGGTTGAAATATTGCGGCACCGCTGGGAAAGCAGGCGAAAAACGGAGAAAACAAAACGGCAAACCGCGGGTCATAGAGATAAGTAAAAAGTGGACAGCGGAAAGGTATTAATGATAAATAGCAGTTTTGAGGAGTATAGGTTTTTGTTTATCAATGCTAATCTGAGCTAAATAAATTCCAGAAGCGATCTGTTGGCAAGGCCAAATTACCTGGGTATTTCCTCCCGGCACTAAAGTCGCATTAATCCCATATATTTTTTGGCCGGCAATGTTGTAAATGATGATCTGTACAGCATAACCTTCTGTGTTTGAAATGTGAAAGGTGATATTATCATCAGCTGGATTAGGATATGAGAATATTTTCACATGATTATTTTTTGGCGGCGACATGGTCGCCGGAACTGTTGTAAAGAAAGGAGTAGCCGTGGCTAAAAACTCGGGAGTAGCCGTGGCTAAAAACTCGGGAGTAGCCGTGGCTAAAAACTCGGGAGTAGCCGTGGCTAAAAACTCGGGAGTAGCTGTGGCTGAAAACTCAGGCGTAGCCGTGGCAGTAAACTCCGGCGTGGACGTGGCTGAAAACTCAGGAGTAGTTGTGGCTGAAACCTCAGGCGTAGCCGTGGCAGTAAACTCCGGCGTGGACGTGGCAGTAAACTCCGGCGTGGACGTGGCTGAAACCTCAGGAGTAGTTGTGGCTGAAACCTCAGGAGTAGTTGTGGCTGAAACCTCAGACGTATACGTGGCTGTGAACACAGGCGTATACGTGGCTGTGAACTGCGGTGTAACCGTGGCTGCAAGTGAAGAATTTACCGTCTGGACAGCCGCCGCCGCATTAATGCGGCCATACCCAAATTTGGAAGAATCACCCATGTCTATGGCGGTAGAAAATATAAATTGTTCTACTTCATCGGGTGTAAACGATGGATTCAATGAATAAATCAGAGCCGCTAGTCCGGCAGTGATGGGAGCAGAAAAAGAGGTGCCGCTAGCTCCGCCATAGCCGCCGCTGGAATATGTAGTATAAATAGAAACGCCGGGTGCCATCACATCAATCGGGATTCCATAATTGGAAAAGGAAGCCCGGGTATCGCTGGAAGTGGTTGCGCCTACCAAAACAAAGCCTGAAAAATCAGGCCAAGCATCAATGTTCGTCCCACTATTGCCGGCGGATACTAATGTGAGCGCGCCCAATGAACGGGCATAATTAGCGGCTGAGTTTACTGTAGAACTGGAACCGGCTAAATAACTTAAATTGATCACTCGGGCACCGTTGTCAGCAGCCCAGCTGATACCTTCAGCCATGTCGGAAATATATGCCCAACCATCAGTCCGATTTGTAATACGTATTGGTAAAAGCCTTGCCTACCAGCACATGCCGGCGACCCCAATAGTATTATTTCCAACGGCGATCACACAACCGGCAACCTTGGTGCCATGTCCGAATATATCACTTGTGTTTTCGGAACCATCAACAGTATTGTAACCAGGCAGCAGAATATTTGCTTGTAGATCAGGATGTGCAGCATTTACGCCGGTATCACAAACAGCAGCTATAATTTCAGAAACACCTGTGGTTATATCCCACGCAGCAGGGGAGCCGATTTTAGGATGAAACCATTGTGAGGAATAATAATCGTCATTGGGTATTAGAGCCGGTGGAATAAGATAATCCGGTTCGCAAAATTGTAAAACACCGGTGGCTATGAGTTCAGCACATAATTCTTCTTCGGATTTGAATATTTTAGGGAAATGGATAACATTCAGGTTAAGTCTGGGATGCCTGTCTATAGTTTGGGCGGAATGTTTTGCTAAAAGATTTTTCAGTTTGTTTTTTTGTTCCTGGGAAATAAATGGTTTTAATTTGTAAATAACAACCCCAGGCCGGCGCGGAAAATATTCGTTTTTCTTGAAAGTTTGACTTGCGGAAGGATGCCGGGATGCTTGCGCAATATCTCCGGATTTATGTGGCTGGTTAGCAGCAGATTCCCGACTTTGAGAGATAAGGGGAAATATTATTAAGCAAAGACAGGAGTAGATGAGACAGCTAGCATACTTAAGCATAACCAGTCTCCAAAATTAAACCAACTACCCCCCCTTTTTTTATTATTATACTATAAATCAACGAATAACCAAAACATTATGTGAATTAATCCTCTACTTTGCCTTGACATACCCAATATTTGTCGTTGACGTATTATTCCGGTTTTTGATAAACTTTTCTTGGCCAGTGATTTTTATGTTTTTAAACCTGCCTTGGCTCAGCAATATAAAAATTATTGAGTACTTGGCCGGAATTTAGTTGAAACGGTGTCTATGAGCGTGCCTGATTTTCAGAATTCCAAGCGGAATATCCAGAGTATTGTTAAATATATCAAGCGGTCCCGAAAAGAGCGTACTATTTTATTCTCGGATATAGTGCATTCCACTCGGTTTTGGGCGGCTCAGGGTGATATTAAGGGCCGCTTAATGGTCGACCGTCATAACTGGCTCTTGTTCCCGGTAATCAAGCATTTCAAGGGCCGTATAGTCAAAACCATCGGCGATGCCATTTTGGCGGTTTTTAAAGAATCTCGCTACGCCGTGCAGGCCGCGATCGCTATGCAGCAAATTTTACAATGGGAAAGCGAAACCAATCCGGATTTTTGCCTGAAAATCCGGATTGGGATTCACAGCGGCGAGACTATCGTGGAACACCATGATGTGTTCGGCGATGTAGTGAATATTGCTTCCCGCATAGAGAGCAAAGGCAAAGGAAGAGAGATAATTTTATCTTCCGAGACCAAGAAACGTTTGATGGGTCAGGCTTTATTCATTAAAAAAAAAGGCGGCTTTGTTCCCAGGGGAAAAAAGCAATCTATCGATATCTATCAATGCCAGTGGCAAAAGTCTCCGGATTTGATTGGCCGGCTGAAATTACATACCAAAATGCCGTTAATTCCCAAGCAGCGATACGAAATACTCATGTATACGCTCGTCGGCCTGGCAGCGGTATTCCTGTTAATCAATTTTTATCTACGCTTTTTTTTGAGCGAGTTTGAAAATATTTCCCTGGTTATGCTCAGCCCCAGTGCCTTCTTGTTTGACTATCCGCTTTTATTACTTCCGTGCTTGGCCCTTTTAGGAGGTTTAGGGTGGCTGATTTATACCATCCTGAAGATGAAAACCATACCCATAACCGCTTTCCGGATCACTAAAGGGGGATTCGGTTTTTTAATCTTATTTACGCTGGCCTATTTTGGGTTAAGCCATGTTCCGGGGAGCCCGGGCCGGCACCTGCAGGGAATTCAATATGAATCCAAGCATCTATTGGTTAAAACCCTGGGGGAGCACAATCTGCTCTACGACCAACCCTCGTTGCAAGCGCAACCTGTCAAAACCCTGAACGCCGGCCGCCTATTGCTGCTGGCCGACGTTAAATCGGTGGGCCCGATTGTATGGAACAAAGTTTTGATTGCCCGGGAAACCTATGGCTGGATTCCGCGCGTACTGCCGCCGCGTTTGGGCGTGCCTGTGCAACGCGTAACCCTTACGGATAAGTTTTATTTTCGCAACCGGGATATTTATGCCCTGCTCCTGGGGCTGGCCGGATTTGCCTGGGGATTTTTCACCTTTCACATTCGTCCGGCATGATCACCATATTTTTACTGCCGGCTGGAGGCCGAAGGAGGGTTGACTCGGCAGACCTTATACAACAATATGGTTTTCGCCAATCTGCGTACGATCTCTTCAGCCCAAATATTTTCGATATTTTTGTTGATTTGCGCCTTTTTTAATTTTCTTTAGATATCAGGGCATTGTCAAGTGTGCAATTCCGAGTGCGGAATAAAGCAATTGACGCTTTTTGGCCGGAATGATATGTTTGTTTTGAAAAGCAAAATTCTGTCAACCGGCGCGTTATTCGGTTTGGTCCTGAGCCTCTTGTTCAGTGCCTACGTGTTCCTGATTCAGTATCCCGGCCGGCAGTTGGGGATTCACCGCGGGCGGGATTTGCGTGCAGCCTTACCAGAGTTGATCCACGGGCGGTCCGAACCGTTCTATGCCATCCACACGGGAGGAAAAACTATGCAATTAGTTTTGATTAAAATCAAGGCCAGGACGCAGAAGGCGGTGAAGGTCCAGGAAGTGCTGACCAAACATGGCTGCAACATTACACTACGTCTGGGCCTGCATGAGGTCGGCGGGGAAAACTGCGCGAATGACGGGTTGATTATCCTGCAAGTCAAGCCGGACCAGCAGGTGGTCAACGAACTGACGGCTGAATTGAACGTCCTGGGTGACGTGGATGTAAAAACCGTGACCATGTAAGGTCTTGCCGGATGTGGACTAGCTTAAAAAACCGGGAATTGAAGAACGCATTTATTAAGGCCCCAATTTGGGTTGGGTAAAATTACTCGCCTTCAGACACTATTTTATAGTGCGCAGCTAGGTGCGAGCTTCAATCATTTAAATAAACATCTATAAGGTTAAACACTTTTTTGCGAATATCGGGTATTTCATTAAATAACTGATGTCCTCCGCGATTAATTATTTTTTTATCCATATGCTTAAACTTATTTGTGATAAATTTAAGATTGTATTTCCAGTCAATGATATTATCCCGATCACCTTGAATAACCAGGATTTTTTTTGAGGTCGCTGGATATTTTTGCATATGGTTATTCCAGGAAAAAAGGGCCTGCATCCAAGCCAAGGGTAAATATTTAGGCGAAAGCGGATCTTTTTTTTTGATAAACGCTACGAAATCCGGATCCAGTGATGTTTTTCTAAACTTGCGGGGTATTTTCGTTGTAAATAACCTCAAAATATTATATCCAAATCGTGTAACCCGATACCATTCCGAATGAATCAAAGGGGCAACTAAGATCACATGCTCAAAACAGATTTTCTTTTCACTTAATAGGTAATCCATAACTACGGATGCGCCTGTGCTGTGACCAATAATATGATAAGGACCAGGCAGAATTGATTGGCAGAGAGCAAGGAAATCTTTAAAAACAGTGAGATACTGGGTGAAATTTTGTATGTCGGCGCTATCACCTGATGATAACCCGTGACCCGGCATATCGTATACTGCGACCGCGTATCCCTGTTTAAGCAAATGCTGAATCGCATTTTTCACTATACCGGTATGATCCAAATACCCATGCATGATAATAACTGTTGCCGAGTAAGTTTCCGGAACAAACATGTGGGCCGCCAGGCTATACTCTGAAGATAAAAAATAGCCAAAGTGATGCCGGATATTCTCGTGCTGCAAACCATAATATCTAAAATACCTTAATACTTCTTCGGAATATATTTCTTGCTTTTCAAACTTAATATTTATTGCTTGTTCTTTTATAGTTTGAATATCCGTTTCCATGGTAGCGGCGCTCATGCTTTGCAAAACGAAACAACTAATGACAAAAACAAAAGCGGTAACTATGCTATAGTGTGGCTTTTTTCTCATTTTTTCATCTGATATCCATTTCTTGCCTTTTTGCATTACTTTGCTTCCTGTTTTTGAGGCTTTCAGTTTAGCAAATTTTTCCTATTTAGTTTAGTTCAATTGTAACAGGGGCCGAAATGGAACCAATACAAAAAACATTACGCTAGTCGGTTTTGGCAGGTTTGGGAGGGCGCGGAATAAAGTAATTGCCGCTTTTTGGCAGGAATGATATTTTTGTTTTAAAAAGCAAACACCTGTTGGTTTTCATTATTAGAGAGTAAAGCAAATACGCTTAAAGAAGGTTTTAATGTTTCTTAATTTTCTTTTTTTGAACATCAAGGTACTCCTTTAATAATGCTTTATTTTTAATTGACTCATCATATTTAATAGCCGCTAAATAACCGGAATTTTGTTTTTTTACATATAATATTTCTCCGGAAAGACAAAACGTCTTCAGCTTACTGTTTTTTATTTCCACTTCCAACTTGATGCCGCTCAATAACGGGATAATATATGGAATTTCCATTAAAAGGCCTTCTTCACTTATGTTTTTTAAGCAGGCCCTATATTTATCATCTGAATCCTTTAAATTAAGATATATGTCTTTGCCTTCAATTTCATATCGAACAATACGTCTTTTAGTTTTTGTTAAGTCCGCCTTCTTTCCTTTTTCTTTATAACAGCGAATTTTATTTTTTCCCGACTTTTTTGCCTCATAAAGAGCCTTGTCGGCCTTGTCCATCAATTCTTCGCGAGAGTTTGCATCCAAAGGATAACTTGCTATACCAATACTTATGCCGCCATAATAATGTTCCTTGTTTTTGCCGTCAAAACTTAATGGCTGTTTTTGTATCTCTTTAATTATTCTATCTGCTACAATCGCAGCGCCGTTTTTTTCGGTATATGTAAGCATGACTACAAATTCATCGCCGCCAAATCTGGCGGCAACATCTTCACCTCTAACCAACTGATTTAAAATTTCTGATATATGTATAAGTAATCGGTCCCCGGCCACATGCCCCAATTTGTTATTATATTCTTTAAAACCATCAATATCCAAGAATAATAGCGATAATGAAAAATCATTACGCTTAGCTTTATTTATCTCATTTTCCAGTACCTCTAAAAAATATTTGCTATTATAAATTCCGGTCTTGGGGTCCTCTTTTGACGCTTTTAATATCTGCTCAAACAGCTCCATTTCCACTATTTTAGGATTTTTGAATCTATTTTCTATATTCGAAAAATAGTCAAGTATCGCAACCCTAATACCCACGTCTCTTTTTAATCTTTCTCTCATGTTTTCTCTATGAGCTACTACGGAATTCCAATACTTAGCGGACTCCTCTTTGTCGAAATAAAGACTTGCGAATAATTCGAAAAGTATCGTAAGCAATGAAGAATCAACATCTTTTTTGTCGAATTCTCCGATTTTTTCCTTGAAAATGGTATTTGCTGCAGATAATTGGTCTAACATTAATTCGTTATTATCTTTATTTTTTTTATCCGACATAATCTGCTCCTAAAGAAAACATAAATAGAAGTATAAGTATAAAATAGTATTTTTAAGGGAGTAAAAGTAGTAAGGGTAGTGTAGCAAAAATCAGAATAGTACGTCAACAGCATAAATCCGGTCTGAAGAGGTAGTGCTCTCCTGTTGACTCAGGGAGCCCCACGGGCCAGGCCGGGGTGTCCTGCGGAGGGGATGAATGAGGTAACCCCCAGGCTTCGGTCACCTTTATTTTGAGTCAAGGCGATATCTAATAAGTAGCATTGTCTCAAGGATTATGCTATAAATAATTATTATTTTCCCGGGGGTATGAACATGCCGGAAGAAAAAGTTCCCGTAATTCCGGGTTACCAAATTGTTGAAAAACTGGGAGAAAGTCCGCAAGCAGTCGTGTATAAGGCTTTTCAAAAATCAGCGCCGCAAAGCGCGGTGGTGCTTAAAATTCTGAAAACCAGCTACCTTTCCGAACAGCAAAAACAGCACTTTCGGCAGAAAATCGAACAGCTCAAGCTTTTAAATGATCCCCTGCTCGTCCGGTGTATAATTTTCGGGGAACAAGCCGGCACCTATTTTATTATCCGGAATTATTTTGAAGGTATCCCCTTAAACGAGTGGGCAGCGTCCCGGAAACCTTTAAAAGATATTTTGACAGTAAGTTGTTTTCTGGCAGAGGCTTTAAATAAAGTCCATGAGGCCGGGATTATTCACGGAAGCATCAA
>JAGLMY010000300.1 GCA_023139775.1 bacterium | reverse complement strand
CGACGCATACGCCGACGTATACTGCGACACCGACGCATACGCCGACGTATACTGCAACTCAGACCCATACCCTGACGTATACTGGGACACCGACGCATACGCCGACGTATACTGCGACTCCGACTTTAACCAATACTCCGACTGCTACTGTAACACCAACCATTACTCCGGCAGCAAAAGGGTATATTGATCCGACTGTGGCTATGATCAATGTCACGCAAAATTATGAGTATATGGTCGTTGCCAATTCAGATGGTGAGATCAACCGTCTACTGATTACCATTCCGAGCGGCTGGGCAGTTCCGTTGACGCCGTCTTCCAATATTCAAGGCGGGTTGGTCTCCTTTGTTGGGAACCAGATTGAAGTGACCTATACCACACCATGGTCAGCCGGATCCTTTGACAGCATTACTTTGACTGCCACCGCACCTGGAGTGGGAGGTACTTATTACTGGGATTCCTATTTGAATGATGGAACTTATCAGATCGTCACGCCTGCTACAAAGCAGCAGTATGTCACAATTATTACACCCACAGCTACAGCCACCTCAACCTTAACCAATACTCCGACCTTCACCTCTACGGCTACCTCGACTTTGACTCCAACCGCTACGGTGACGCCGACACCGATGTTTACCGCGACGATTACCCGGACATCAACAGCATCATCGACTTCGACGATCACTTTGACAGTTACACCGACAGAAACAGTTACTTATACATCCACAGCCACACCGACCATTACATCAACTGTGACCCCGTCGATTACCTTTACCTCAACAGAGACCTGTACGATTACGGTGACAGCAACACTGACCCCTACTATCACTATGACCACAACCATAACGTTAACCTGTACGGTAACTCCGACAATTACACCCACACCGGTATATCAGCTGGTATTGATTGTTCCGAACGAATACTTCACTCCGGGCACATTACCCGGGTATGCGGGTAGTATCAACGCTGTTACTGCGGGTTATGGAGTTGATATCACGATCCGATTGCTTGATATGCTGACCTATCAGATTGTACCTTTTAACGGTGAATTGGGCTTGTCGACCTCAGCCGCCGCGGAGCAGGTACGGGATTTGCCGGCGCAAGTCACCATGACCAATGGACAGGCGACCATTACTCCGCGTTTCATGGAACCCGGTCAGACCTATACGGTGACAGCCACGGATTTAACGTATGGCTATGTTATAGCCGGCACCACCCGTCCGATTCCGTGCGATCCGGGAACATATTCGGCTTTTTCTTATGTAGTGGTACGTCATAATTCGCTTGCGCCCACAACCGCCATTCGAGGAGAACAGGATCTGAATATGGTTTCCTTCCAATTTACGAATCCTAATTCACCTGGTTCAGCTGTGTATAATTTGCGGGGTATAAACATAACCAGCCAGAGCTTTAGTGGGACCAATCTGCCGATGAATGAGATGTTCTCTGAGTTGGTGGTTACAGAGAGTGGTTCCGGAGATGTTATGGCAACTCTGACGAATTTCCCGGCAGACGGAAATATATATCTTGATTTCTCCAGCCAGTCCATACTGATTTATCCTGGTGAGACGATCGAACTTAGGATTCAAATTGACTTACTTATTAACTCGCCGCATGATAGTGTGCGGATTGGTATCCTGGCGGGTGATGATATTGAATGCAATTTTATGGATGGCACACCCATGCTGGTGCGCACTACCTTTGACGATACCTTCCCCATGTTCTCAGATGATATTGTCATTAGTTCCCGGGATATGAATGATTCCTATCGGAATTATCCGAATCCGTTTGCCGCCGGCAGGGGTTATACTAATGTTGAGTACTTCCTGGAAAATGATGCTCAAGTAAGTTTGAAGATTTATAATGTAATTGGACAGCTTGTGTCCGTGATCGTGGATCAGGAGATTCAGGCCGGTGGAACAAACTTGTATCGTTACCAATGGAATGGCCGCAATGACAAAGGCCAAATTGTATTGAATGGTATTTATTTTGCGGTCTTGACCGTAAAGACGGTGGCCGTCGGGGAAACCAGGCAATTGGTGATTAAAATAGCGGTGATAAAGTAGGGGCGACCGGCTGGTCGCCCCTACAACTTCGAGGTTTTTTCAATGAAACAGGTACTTGTGGGAACATTATTATTGGGCTTGCTCATCAGTCCGGTGCAGATCTGCCAGGCAGTGGTAGGTGATGCGGGTACTAATAGTCCTTTTGAGTTGGGCGCCGGTTCCCGTGCTTTGTCCATGGCCGGCGCTTTTACTGCTGTGGCAGATGACGCGACCTCAATATTTTGGAATCCAGGCGGTCTGGCTCAATTGGATCAGATTGAAGTAGCTGCCATGCATATTGATCTCTTTTTTGATACTCCCTATGATTTTTTTGGTATGTCCTATCCGATTTTGGATTGGGGAACTTTTTCTTTAGGTGTAGTACGTATTGCCACAGAAGGCGTGGTTTTACGGGATGAGCGTTCCCGTATTATTGGAAGCGGTGAAGGAAGTTTAGATCTACGTGAGTATCTCATCGGATACAGCCGTGAAGTGATTGGAAATATCCGGGCCGGCGTTGTTTTTAAAATTGATCAGCAGCGCTTACTGGGTGATTTTGATACCGGGGTGGGCATGGACCTGGGATTCCATTATAACTTTCCGGAAGATCTCATGGGAGTCAGCGGTTTTGATTGGGAAAGTTTAAGTCTGGGTTTAACCTTTCAGAATCTAGTAGGCTCGCAGTTACGCTTGGGAGAGGTTATGGATGTACTTCCTCTTTTTATAAAAGCCGGTATTGCCTACAAATATCAGTCCCGGGATTCACTAGCACAACACATTTTAATAAGTATAGCTTGGAAAAAATCAACCTGGCGGACATCCCGGTTTTCTGCCGGGCTTGAGTATGCACTTTTAGATATGATTTTTGTACGCGGAGGCATTCATTCCGCTGCCTGGACCATGGGCGGAGGAGTGAAATATATCGGTGTTGCCCTGGATTATGCCTTGGTTAGTGAAGCATTGGGCATGACACACCGGTTTACGCTTTCTTACCGTTTTGGTACCCCTATTTCCGAGCAGCGAGCCTACCGGGAACGCCGGCGTCAAGAAGAAATTGATCGGGAAGCTAAAGCCCGGGCCGAAGAAGCTGTGGAGCAGACCCGGGAGGAAATGGGAAAGGCTTTGCGCTTGGCTAAACGCCGTCATAATCGGGAAAAAAATGCGCTGCGCGCTAAGCAGAAGCGTCTTTTGAAGGCTGAACGGCAGCGTCAACTGAAACAGAGAAAAGCTGCAGTGGCGGATGAATACTTTAAGGCCTACCATTATTTTCAAGGCATTAAAGATTATATGGCCAAAAATTACAAACAAGCCTTAATGGAATTTGAGACCGTTGCCAAATACGATCCCAATTATCTTGAATTGTCCTTGTATCTGCAGCGTACCAAGCAGAGAAGTAAAGGGAAAGTTGAATTCATGAGCCCAAAGAGTAGTGAGTTGTATTACCAGGGTATTGATTATTATGTGTCCGACCGGTTTGAGGATGCCATACGGGTCTGGGATAAAATGCTCGGATCTGAGCCTGACAATATTTTGGTGCTCCGCAATATTGATGAAGCCAAAGAGCGCATAGCCAAATTGAAAGCCATGAAAAATTTGGCGGCCAAAGAAGAAAAACAGAAAACGAAAAACCGGGATAGCCCGGCGGAAAAAGAGGAAAAGCAGCCGGAACCGTCGTCTGTGCCACAGCCGGAGTAATTTAGTTTCGAATTTAATTTTTTTTAGTTCCGGCTGGTCCGGCTAAAGAACGCAAAATTTTTTTGACAGGATAACAGGATTGATAGGATTTATTTAAAATCCCGTAGATCCTGTTAATCTTGTCAAACATTTTTGATTCCGGCTGGTCCGGGTTAGGTGTGAAGTCAAATGGTGAAAGGATACGAACCTTGCCGAAATTGTTCGCTAAATTTTTTAGAAAACCAGTAGTGCAGAAGTATGAAATAGAGGTGCCTGCTGTTGAACGTCACTTGGGTGATATTCGCGATTTCATCACCCAAGCCTCCACAGAAGCCGGTTTTTCTCAGCATGAAATCAACAATATTAAACTGGCTGTTGATGAAGCGTGTTCCAATGTAGTGCGTCATGCCTACAAAGGTATGGAATCCGGGAAAATCCGCTTGGAAGTCTTGCGTCGTGACGGTGAAGTTGAGATTGTTATCCAGGACCAGGGTAAAAGCTTTGAGTGGAAAAAATCCAGAACCCCTAATTTGAATCGGTATGTGGAAATCGGAAAACGTGGTGGCTTGGGTATCTGGTTTATCCGCAAGTTGATGGATGAAGCTGAGTATAAATCCAATCGCCAAGTAAATTCTTTGCGTTTGGTGAAGAGAGTAAAGGAGTTTGGCCCGCAAACCACAGCTGCTCCGGCGTTGCCGGAAACCACTTTGCCGGCTACGGCGCACAAAATTCCGCGGCCACGTGGGATCAGCAAGGTCAGTGTAAAATATTTATTCCCGGTCACCACCTCGGTTGCGATTTTGGTTCTGATTATTTTTGCGTATATGTTTTCCACCCAAGCCAGTACCATGCGCGAAAAAATTATGTCTAATGCGGAAGATACGGTTAGAGGTATGGCCCGGGACTCGGAAAATTATTTGTTAAAGCAAAACGATCTCCACCTGGCCGGTTTGGTCAACACCTTGGTGCGGACCAATACCCGAATTGCCTATGCGTATATTTTGGACAACGAGAAAATGGTGTGGGCCCATTCCATTACCAAAAAGTTGTTCAAACCCTTGCCGACGATGCCGGATTTTCGTCTGCCGGAAAAGGATGAGGTTCTGATCCAGAGTATACAGGATGATCAAGACAACATTGTGTATGATATCAGTACCGGGGTTTTCCTGGGAAACATTCGTTTGGGAACAGCGCATCTGGGTATTTGTGAGATGGCAATTATGGGTGATATAAAAACCGGTCGCCAAAATGCTGTTCTGATATTTATCATTATTTTGGCCGTGAGTACTACTGCGGCGTATTTGTTTATGATCTTCTTAATTGCTCCGATTCGCACGCTAACTGAAGGTATGCTGGCCGTGAGTGAAGGGCGCCTGGATCATCGTATTATTATTAACAGCAACGATGAGTTTGGGCAGATTGCCGGTGTGTTTAATGAAATGACCCAACGGTTTAGTGAGGCCCAGAAAAACCTGTTGGAACAGGAACGTATTCAACAGGAAATGCAGGTGGCCCAGGAAATTCAGCATACGCTGTTGCCGAGGGAATTGCCGAAGATTGAAGGGTATGATGTGGCCAGCATGTACCGTAGCGCTAAAGAGGTTGGCGGCGATTATTTTGATTTTGTCTGGGTGGATGACAATATTCTGGGTGTGGCGGTAGCCGACGTTTCGGGTAAAGGTATTCCCGGATCTTTGGTTATGACCATGATCCGTACTGCCTTGCGTTTGGAAGCACGGGGGAATCACAGCGCTACGGATGTGATGAGCAAAGTTAATTCCTTTGTTACGCGGGACATGAAAAAAGGCATGTTTGTTACCATGTTCTACATTATATTGGATTCGCGGCGCCGTATTATTAATTATTCCAGTGCCGGGCATAATCCGATGATTCTGTACCGCGAAGAGAACAAGGAGGTCTACTTTTTAAAGCCGCGTGGTTTTCCCTTAGGGATAGATCTTCCCAATCCGGAATTGTTTGTTAAATCCATGACCCAGGAAAGCGTAAAATTGAAAAAGGGGGATCTGCTGCTTCTGTACACAGACGGTATCACAGAAGCCATGAATTCGCGGCGTGAACAATATGGGGAGCAACGGGTAATAGACATTATTAAGCAGTATCATCAGCTTTCGGCAGATGAGTTTGTAGCCAAACTGACGGAAGATATTGCCGTTTTTACTGAAGATTATCCGCAAAATGACGATATTACCTTTGTAGCTATTAAAGAGAAGATGATGGCAGATGAGGTCCAGTTTAATTTGCGGCGTAAATTATTCTATCTGGTGGAAGAACGGGGAGTCTCGGTGCGGGAAGCCTGCCGGTATTTGAATGTTTCCACCACTACGTACTATCGACTCAAACAAATACGCGATACGAAGGGTGTTGCGGCTTTGCGTACAACCACGCAGAGAAAAGATGCGCAAATGCAGCAATTGTCTTTGAGTGAACGCCAAAAGATATTGCAGGTGATCATGGAGCAACCGGAGTATGGAGCCAAACGTATTTCGGAAATTTTGGCCGCTTCAGCGGGTGGGGAGATGAAGATTCCGCCCAAATTAGTATACCAGGAATTGAAGCGGTTGCGTTTGTCCACCAAGGAAGAAAGATATGAATATGTCGCTAAGAAGAAAGTTGACTAGCTGACTTTATCTATGCTACCATCGGGACGGTAAAGGAGCTTGAACTTATGGATGGGATTCAGATTTCAGTTGAAGCAGCAGGTGCAAACAACGATATTCAAGTAGTTGAAATCAAGGGGTATATTGATACTACGACTTCCAGTGAGTTGGAACGCGTGATTCAAGGGTTGCTCCGCGAGCAGCACTACAAAATCATCGTAAATCTGCTGGAGGTAGACTATATCAGCTCCGCCGGGTGGGGTATTTTCATCTCCGAGATTAAAAATATCCGGACTAATCGCGGAGATTTGAAATTGGCCGGTATGTCCGAAACGGTGAATGAGGTATATGAATTATTGGAATTTTCCACGATTTTGACTTCAGCCAACACAGTCAATGATGCGGTTCGCCTTTTTGGGGATGGCAGCGAAGCAGCTGCCAAGGCTGCCAAATCAGCACCAACTCCAACACATCCCACACCTCATCCTAAGCCGGAAACTGTTAAGCGTCTTGAGCCACAGTCTGTGAGTCCGGCTCAAAGTGCGGCTCCTCAAGCACCAATAATTGCAACTGGAACTTCGGCGGTTTCTGACAAGTCTTCGGTCTCACAATTGGCCGCGAGTATGAATGCTGCCTCAATGTCAAAAACACCGGCTCCTCCAACGCCGGCGCCGGTCAATGATACTGCAGTCAACGCTGCGTCGGGAGGAATACTGCCATTGATTGACCGTATACAGGCGCTGGTGAAAGCACATCCGGATTGGGGTGCCTGGAAATTAAAAAGTGAATTGAACCAGCGGCGTGGAACACAACCTAAAGTCAGTTGGGGTGAGGTGCGCGCTGAATTAAAATATAATGATTTGGGTTCGAAAAAAGATCGGTTTAAATTTGCCCGTAGCCGGCAAGTGTAAAAAGGGGGGCTTCCCTTGAGCGGTTTTAATTTCACTTCAACCATTCATGGCAAACAGTATGATTATACGGTTCGCACCATGAACTTTGATTCCATTCAACGCATTGTTATCAACTTAAATGATCAGAACAAAGTCATCAATACCCGTGAAATTTCCTATGATTCGAAATTGACGGATGAAAAATTGAAGGCATTGGTTAAGGATACGCATGAAGAACGCGTGAATACCTTGCAGGAATTAATAAAGATTTCCGCCAAATTGGAAGTAAAACCCGATGTGGATTCCAATCACAAATTGGGCATGGTCTTTTTAAATAATGGCTTGGGTCGTGAGACGATTGCGGAATTCAAACGCGCGCTGACTATATCCCCGGACAATGCTCCGATTTTGAATCATTTGGGATTGGCTTTGTTGCTGGAAGAAAAATTTGGGGAAGCCTTGAAGGTTTTCAAACGCGCAGTAGAGATCAAACCCAGCTATCCGGATTTACACAACAATTATGGTTTGGCCTTGCTCAAAACCGAAAAGTATGACGAGGCACTTAAAGAATTCGAAACGGCGATTGATATTAACCGGAAATATGCGGAAGCGCATTTTAACGTAAGCCTCTGTCTGGTTTCGCAGTATTCCAGCAACGGGAACCTCACCCCGGATATGATCGAACGCATTCAAACGCATCTGCAGACAGCTGTGGAAAGTAATGTATATTTTGATAATAAATATTTTAAGGTCGCACAAAATTATTTTTCTAAAGAGCAATACGCGGAAGCACGACAAGCTCTAATTGAGGCCAAAGCCGCGGTCTTAACTCAAACCGGCAGTGAGATTTACCATGAGTTTTATTTGCGCTTGAAATACGGTGAAGAGGGAGTGGATCGCAAGGCCACTGAGCATTATATTGAGAAATTGGAAGAAATATTGGAAAAACACGCGCATTACGTGGACATTCATAATGATCTGGGTGTTGCCTATCTTATTCAATGCCGTTTTTTGTTCAATCGGGCCATTACGGAATTCAAAAAAGCGTTGGCCATTAATCCAAATTATACTCAGTCCAAAAAGAATTTGAAATTGGCGGAAAATGAGGGCAAGGGATTTCTTATTCTTTTGCGCGCTATTCTTTACTTCTGAGAGAACATCTGGCGGGCGGGTTTGGAACCCGCCCCTACGGGTTATATTTTCATCATCGGGTTCCCAATGTATTGGATTGTTGGTGATGTATTCACGGATTTCATTTAAATTCCCTCTCATTGCGGATAATACGTTCGAAATAATTACGTTGCCAAACGGGTTGGCCAGTAGGGGCGGGTTCCAAACCCGCCCGCCAGATTAAACTTTTCCAGTAGAGACGTACGATCGTACGTCTCTACTTTTAAAAAACGGAGGCATCGGTTTTGCTGATTTTAGTTATTAACTGTGGAAGTTCATCTTTGAAATATACGCTTTTTAAACACGAACAGGAAATTGCGTCTGGATTGGTGGAACGAATTGGAACCGAGACGGCAGTGTATACGCGCCAGGTTCGGGGAAAAAAACAATCAGCCCTAACCATGTCCGTGCCCAATCATGAACGCGCTATTAGATTAATGATGGAATATTTAGGGCGGGATAACCTGGTGCGCCGGCCGGAAGATATTGAAGCTGTGGGACATCGGGTAGCGCATGGCGGCCCGAATTTTACGGATTCCGCGCTGGTGGATGAACGGGTTCGCAATAATCAGATAGCGCGGGATTTGGCGCCCTTGCATCAAGTTAATTATGACGGCATTGAAGCGGCTTTGAAATTATTGCCCCAACAGCCGCAGGTAGCTGTTTTTGATACTGCTTTTCACCAGACAATGCCGGCCAAAGCGTATACCTACGCTTTGCCTTATCGTTTTTTTACAGAATTAAAGATTCGCAAATACGGATTTCATGGCACTTCACACAAGTATGTGTCTCTGCGGGCCGCGCAATTACTTAAGAAAACAGCGCGCCGGATCAATGTGATTACTTTGCATTTGGGAAACGGTTCATCCCTGGCCGCGATACAAAAAGGGAAGTGCATTGACACTAGTATGGGGCTCACTCCGTTGGCCGGTGTGGTCATGGGGACCAGGTCCGGGGATATTGATCCGGCGATTGTAACATATTTGATGGAAAAAGAAGGTCTCAGTGCGGCTGAGGTAGAAAATTTGCTCAATAAAAAGAGTGGAATCTTAGGCGTGTCCGGGATATCAAATGATTTGCGGGAAGTGATTAAGCAGGCTGGCAAAGGAAACGCGCGGGCCAAGTTATGCTTGCAGGTGTTGGCATACAGCATTCAAAAATACATCGGGGCCTATCATGCCATTCTGGGTGGAGTGGATGCCCTGGTATTTACTGCTGGTATTGGCGAAAAGAGTCCAATGGTACGGAAACTTATATGTGATGGCTTGCAGGGTTTGGGAGTGAAGTTGGATGTCGGCAAGAATCGCAAGACCATTGCTCAGGAAAAAGCGATCCACGCGGCTGGTTCTAAAATTAAGATACTGGTCATTCCAACGCGAGAAGAATATATGATTGCACAAGAAACCAGGCGAATTATTCATAAAGCAAAGAAATAACACGATTCACAGTAAAATATCAGTTCAGTCAAGCGTTTTTTTTTCGTTTGTCATCCCCGAATGTTTTTATC
>JAGLMY010000030.1 GCA_023139775.1 bacterium | reverse complement strand
GATTACTTAATCCATCACTAATGGAACGCATCAAGCCGTCGGTAGCCTGGTAGAAATCAAAGCAAAAGTTCTCGGAATTGAATATATCCGCTACTGTATCCCAGACACTACTAACATCCAAACCACCATCAAAGCGGAATTCAAATACATCTGAAAACAATCCGCCCACAAAATCTCCGGCTTGACTAAATAGTCCGGTTGCCATAGAGGTGAGATTGCAGAACACCGCGCCCAGATCCACACTACAGGCAGCGGTAATAAAGTCGCGCAAACCGCCCACCAGGTCATCTCCAAAGCTCAGCAAGCTCTCGGAGATATTGGACCATAAGTCCATGGCATTGCCGCTGATTCCCATCTCAGCGACTAAGGTCTGAATTTGTGCAACCGCGCCATTTCCTATACTGCCGGTGATATTAAACTGTTGCAGCAGTTGATTGCCCAGATCAGCTAAATTCAGAGGGGTTTTTCCGCTCAATTGATCCATGACCCGGACCAGATCTTTGCCCAGAGTATCAATGGATTGGATAAAGGAATTAGTCTGGATAAAAGATTGCAGATCATTGATCAGAGTATCTATCTGTCCATTGATCAGGCTTGGCAGATTTTTGAAGAGGTCCAATTGCTGCATGAAATCCGACTTCATTATGATATCTTGCAAAGGACCGGTCACAGCGCCAAAGATGGCTTCTACCTCATTGGTCTCCAAACCGATCTGGTACATCAGCTTGGCAATGTCGCCTTTTAGAAATTCGGTTTTACCCAGAGTATGGGCCTGGTTGATCAAGTCTTCTGCTTGCGCGCGCAACTGGGACAAGCGGTCCACGTGCTTAAACGCCTGGGTGTGCTGGAGCCAGGTCTTGAATTCCGAACCGCCTTGAGCCACCAGATCATTCAACAGCCCGGTCACATCCCGCAGTTTCTCGATCTCCTGCAAAGCCGGATTGCTCTGCACCAATTGCGAGAAAATATTCTGCTGCAAGTTTTGCAACAGTTGCTGATCCATTTGGAATTGTCCAAGATTGGCAAAATTGAAAGCCGGATCAAATGACCAGTGTGTGGGATCCACCTGATAGGTGAGTGTTTCCCAGGCTTGCTGAAATTCCTGACTCAAGTTCTGGTATTTTTTGGCCACCAGAGCCATGACCACTGCCGCGTCCGCGCGCTGGATCTCCAAAAGCTGACGCTGAATGTCCTGGGTGAATTGGTCCTGGATGTTTCGCAGCTTTTGCAGCTCACTGAATATCTTCTGCTGCGCGCCGGCCAGGCTGAATTGTTTGGCCATTTCGTCCAGAGCCAAATTGGATAATATCGGGCTGACATCCTGGCGGGCGAACGCAAGGTTCGCCCCTACGATGTTCGCAACATCAACAAATCCGTATTGTGCCAATTGATCTTGGATATCTGTGATGTGGTTATTCAGGAGTGCTTCTGCTTGATTCCCCAAGCCGGTTACCTGATCCAAGGAGCGCTGGACCTGGGTACGGACTGCCTGTTGGCGGATGAAATCAATGGAATTGGAAATGGCGGATTCGTATATATATTGTAAGGGCACGGCATCCGACTTCGCTAAAGCGATGTCGGACAAGCATCGTGCCCTTACAGATGCGTCATGCGTAACCCCAACAATGGATGACCATTCCGGGGGCGCGCGGCCGGCCAAAATATCCTGGGCTGCATTGGCAAGCCGCTCCTGCGTGCCATTGAGCCAGCGGTTTACCTCCAGCATATTGGCAGCAAAATCCAGCTCCTGCATGATTCCGGAAATGTCCGGGGTTAAGCCGGCGGCCAATCGGGTGATATTATTTAACGATGAACTGATTTCTTTGGGCACGGCATAACCAAAGGGAATCCCATTTTCAATGTCATCTCCGGTCGGGGGCCGTGCCCCAACATTAATTTCCTGTACATTCATATTAAAAAGGCTCTGGGCCTGCGCGGCTATGGATTCCATCTGCGCGCTGTTTAGTTTCAAACCATTACTCCTGATCTGAGCTGTGAGGCCTTTGCTGACCATGTTTAAGGTGGTGCTGATTTTTTCGCGGTCCAGGGATGTTTTCTTAAATTGTTTTATTGCCTGGGTGATTTGCTTTTTTCCGGGCGCATTCCGGGTATTGTATTGGGTTACGGGCGCACGCAGTGCGCCCCTACGATATAAAACCAGGATGTTTTTCATTCCTATTTCCGCGTTAGCTGCCAAATCCAATTTCATTAAAATATTGTCGGTTTCCTTGGTTTGTTGCAGCAAATTCATATTGGTTTCCAGCGTATGCCAAACCATTTCCTGTTTATCTTTGAGTACTTGTAATTGTGCGCCGGCTTGTGAGGAAAATACTCTCTGTTTTATGGTTTCCTGAGTGCTCGCAAGCTCTTGCTGCAATTGATTTTGAGTAAAGGAAATCTGTTTGTTCAGATCCTTGGGTTTCAGACCCATGATTTTCTGAATTTCGTTCCGGGAAAATTGTTCTGCCTGATTGGTTAAATCCTTTTGCAAGGACTGCCATTGGGCCATAATGGCTGTGTTCGGATTCTGGATAAGTAGGGAACGGTCCCCCGACCGGATTAGAATATTAATATTCTGGGATTTCCTTCGGTTGCGACCGTTCCCTACAGGAATGATTTTATCAACAATTTTATATGTCTGTGCCAAAACCTTTTTTTGCGTATCCAACTTCCCAATTTCTTGGTCCAATTTTCCTTACAGATCTTTTTTTAATGTCTTCCATTCTGGGGTAATAAAATCTTTGCCTGCTGCCTGTGCTTTGGCTTCCAAATGTTTCCATTCTTTTTGCACAGGTTCCGGTAATGCGAATAATTTTTTCCCTAAAACCCGCAGGTTGTCATGATATTCCTTAGTCTTTTTCTGCAAACCGAGAAGCCGTGTTTCCTGCAAGTCCATTTGCACAAGCTGAGTTTCACTCTCTTGCACACGTGCCAGAGTATTCTCCACAGCTTTAACTTGGCTCACATATTCCCGTAGCTGTGCAAGTTGTGTGGTTTTTTGTATTTTTTGCTGAAGCATATCCGTAGCCTGCTGTTGCACGGATTGTATTTCAGTCAGCTTGCGATGCATATTCAAGGTCTTTTGCGCGTCGATAAAATATTCAGCTTGATCCTGCGCTATTTGCCGAAACTTTTCTCCTGATTGTTGAAATGTTTCCGGATTAAGACGAAAATCAGGGCAAGGGTAAACCCTGCCCCTACGATTTGTGGGCGGGGAAACCCCGCCCCTACGGTTGATTTTTTCACCGAATGCATTCAAGCGGGCGGCAAACTGGGCTATATCCGCTTTTTTGATCTGCTGCGCGCCTTGGTCTGCTAGATTCTGTATGTGCTGAACTAATTGGCGGCGTTGTGATGAGAGTTGGTACAAATCCCCCGTATAGGGGCGGGTAAACCCGCCCGTGTGCATTTTTAATTGTTGTTCTATATCACCGTATTTTTCCAGGTGTTGGATTACCTCACAGGCGGCCAGGCTTTTTTGCAAGGCTTTGCTCTGCTGCGGCAAGGTAGTTTTTAGCGCTACAGCCTGTTTATGTAAATACCGGACATCTTGCAGCACTTGCCAGTCTTTAAGGGCAGGGGTGAACCCTGCCCCTACATTTTTGGGGTCAACAAATCCCGCCCCTGCGGTTGTTTGGCGGGCAAGGGTAAACCCCGCCCCTACGATTTGTTTTTTTAATTTTTCGGTTTCCCGGCTTAGGCGTTTACGCGAACTTCGCGCGAACATCTCCATCTCTTTGCGTGCCTGACCCTTTTCCAACCCCAGGAGCGCGTATTGCAGATGCCGCGTCTTCTTGTCCACTGCCTCCATGAGCACTTGGTCCATGCGGTCTGCTTGCTTTAAGTACACAAAATACTCATTGCGGAATATTTTGTCTGAGACTTCGCGTTTGGTTTTTTCGGCTTGTGATAAAAAAATCTGCTTGGCCTTTTTATATTCTCCAAACTGCTCTTTTACCTTTTGCTTCACATCACCTACTTGATTATTGGCAAACAAAATATCTGCCTGCGCGCTTAATTTCTCTGTGACAGAATCCAATTTTCGCAAAAGTTCTGCTTGTTTGTCTCTTACTTTTACATCCATTTGTTTCACTTGATCCTGCAATTGCAGTTGATAGGATTCCAATTGTATTTCCAGCCTGGCTTGGGCTTTGTTATCCGCGTATTGCTTGACAGTGTCCAGCCACTCTTTTCTTTTTTGCTCCATCGCGTCCCAAGCCGCCTGCAAGGAGATGGCGCTGACGAACTTTTCCTGCGTGCGCTTTACTTCCGATTGCTCGGTTACGGCTTTTTGTGTGAATCCCTGCCACTCTTTTTCCAAATCCAGCTGAACTTGTTTGGCATACTCAGCAATTACATCCAACTGCTTATTTATCTCCAGGTCTTTCACCTGATTGCTCACAGCTAAACTTATTTTTGCCAAATGTTTTTGCATATTGGTTTTGGGATCTGTCAAGCCGGCTGAAAAAGCAACCTTTATTTTATAGAGCTGCGAAGACTCCAACTTTTGCTGCAACTGTTTCTGTACTTGGCTAGCTGACGCACTGACGGTTTTTGACAGGTCGTTGATTTTGGCCATTTTTTTGGCCAAGGGAGCTGTCTTCCCTTGCGTTTGTTGTTGAATGCGTTGGTCTATTTTATGTTGCTGTTTTTTGATTTTTTTGGCCGTTTTTTTGACCTGGGATAATTGTTTTTGGTGGGCCCCGGTAAAAGAGCCGACACGTCCTTCGGCTCCGCTCAGGACAGGGGGATCGGCCCCTACGGTTATAATTTTATTGATTTCCCGGCCTATGGTTTTCATCTCACGAATACGATACTTTTCCCTATCGCTTAATTGTAAGCGCTCAGGGAAATACAGGATGCGTTCCACTTCATCCCGCACCTCGATTTTCGCGCGATCTATGGCAGCCAGCTTGGTCTTCAGCTCTTTTTTGAAGGTGAAATCATCAATCTTTTTCAAGACAGCCTGGGCGCCTTCCAGCAAGTGTTTGCGCTTATCCTTATGCTGATTGAGCTCGCGCATAAAGGGAGAATCCGGCGCCAGGTCGCGAACAGCCAATGAGCGGCTGCCGACAACAGGCAGTGGCAGGGCTATGCTATAGGCTAGCTTGGCCCACTGCCGGCCTTGATGCGGCACACCTACTGCTACAACATTTTCAATTGGCGCACCCACAGAGCGCAGTTTCTTGGCAGTGGCCAGATGCGAGCGAACCACCAAACGACCAGTGCCTTTGGCCACCAGATAGGCTTTCAAACCATTACGTTTGGCTG
>JAGLMY010000003.1 GCA_023139775.1 bacterium | reverse complement strand
GTTTTGGGGTGAATGTGCTGGGGTCATTCATCCCCTTGGTTCAGTTCGGCCTGCTAAGCGCTATAATTATGTTTTCGGCCCTGCTGGGAGATATATTTTTCTTGCCGGCAATTTTGAAATTAGGGATATATATTAAAAAAACATCGACTGTTTAAAGATGAAAAATATTTCAAATATCATAATTATAATCTGCTCTGCCTTGGCACTCGCAAGCCCGGTCAGGGCAGTTGACTGGCCCGGCAATTTGGGTTGGCGGGTGGAAAGCATGGGCGGCGCCAACTTGAGTATTGAGGATGAAACCACGGACTTGAATCTTTTTAACTTTGAAAATATTGCCGGTCTGGTCTTGAATAAAAAAACGAGTCGCTTAGACCTGGCGGCCGGTTATAGCGAGGATATATCCGAACAAGGTACAGCAACGGTTTTGCACACAAAAATATTTAATTCCATATATAGCTTTGGCCAGGCCGGCGCTGAGTACCAAGGTCTTACCTACTGGCTGAATGACAATCTGGTAGTCCGCTTTAATGTGGAAGGATCTCATGATTCTTTAATCACGGATAATGAGGACGAGGAGATAAGAGACCAATTAATCTTTCGAGGTATTGGCGGCTCCGCCGCTTTTGCCTTCAAATTCGACTTTGGTCTGGCCCTCGGCGCCAGCTTCAGTTATTCCGACATTAGGGGGAAACCTGATCTGGTTAGCCAGGGAATCTACGATGTATACGGAATCATCGATTATTCAGGAAACACACAAGGAGCTACCCATAAATATGAAATAACCACCAGCCGGTTAAAGTGGTTACTGGGGATGGGTTTGGTGTTTGATTTTTATAATAAAAGCAAATTAACTTTAGGCGCGCATTTGGGCACAGATAATGAACCCACCGATTACATCTCCAGCATAGAAATCACGGGGACCCGGTACGATAATGATGTTGCCGAACTAACCATTACAACGCCTTCGCCTTTTAGGATTGGCGTTCAAGGCATCTACAACTTTGACAATGTCTTTGAGGCGGGCATAATAATTGATTACAAATTTAACGAGATTAATACTAAAAATGAAGTAACTAATGCCTTGGGCCTTACCGAATCCGATTATAAGAGTTACAGTGGAAGTTTTCTGGGAATAACCCCTGTCCTGCGGGCTAATATCCCGCTGGGTGAAGACCTCAACCTTCTTCCCGCTGTAATGTTTACCAACTGGAAAAGCGGTACTACCAGGGATTTCAGACTGATTTCCCCTCCGGATAGGACCTCAAGCACTGTAACCGACATCATTAACCGCACCTTGATTTTCGGACTGGGAGTACAAAGCATAAACAAACAAATTCAAGCGGCTGTGCAGTTTGCTATAAATGATAATGTTGTGGACATAGCCACTGGATACAGTGATAATATTTTCGAGAACAGCGTCGATACCATCCGCGCGGGCGCTGAATACTGGGTTCTTCCGGTATTTGCGATCCGTAGCGGCATTGCTCTGATTACTGAAACCAATAAAGAAGCTATTACCAATTATTTCACAGGCGAAAAAATAGATATAAATATGCTGGACGTTAGAATTACCCTGGGAATCGGGCTGGCCTGGCCGGGAAGTCTTTCCGCCGATCTTCTGGTTCGGCTGGATACATATACCCAAGACCCGGAACCGGAACCCAATCCGCAGCATACCGCTACCGGGGTTTTCCTGGGCATCAGCTGGCCTTTATAGTTAGACGCGTGATGTATCTTTTGTAGAGACACGATTAATCGCGTCTCTACTGGGCTTAATTTATAATATATTGTGATATAATTAAGAATAAGGTATGGGGGGTGAAAAAATATAATCCTGAATGGTTGTTTATGAAAAACAAAAAGCATCATCAAAAAACATACCAACTGTTCTTTCAAACCACTTACCTTGGTTTATTATTCATACTAGTATTTATTGCAATAATTAAATTCGACTTTGCCGAAGCCGCCACCCCGATTTGTACTTCCAGTTCGGAAATTTGCACTTTTCTTACTGAAAAATACGCGCAAGGACTGGCTGCCGGAAATGCCGGCGATTATTACCATAATGCTGATGATACCCATACTCTTCTTAGCGGCGCGGCTACTGATCATCCTCAAGTAACGATTATGACGCCCACCCGTGGTTTTGTGTCCTCTGTGGAGCAGGAAAAAGTTATTGTAGGCAATGCTTCGTTGGCCTATACCAGCCTACCCGGCACAGTGAGTCTCGCGCGATATCGGGCTATGGATGCTCAGTACAGCGCAAATAGTGTTTATCAGCAATACATAAATAATAATGCCTTCTGGTATCCCGAACATCTTGATCACGACGAAACCGACGACTACCACTGCATGCTGCCCTCGGTCGGCACTTCGCAGGGATCTTCCGGGAGTGAAATAGATGAAGTTAAGAAATTTTTTTGGACCTTGGCAGCCTTCCACCCGGAAACAAAAACCAAGCTGCGCGAAAAAGGTTTGCTTATGCCCACCATACAAATGATTATGCGGCTAACGCGGGTAGCCGGCAATGCCGAGTACTTAAGCGGCAAAGCACATCCCAATGCTTTTGACAATTACGCCCAGGCCCTGGCTATGGTCCAAATGGCAAATGCTATGTTACCTACTGAAGTCCCGCCTATGATTCAGCTCGAAATGACAGCTGACGCCTATAGCGGAGAAGCAGGCAGAGATTATTTTGATTATAATAATAATCAACGGCTTTACGACACCCCGGTATCTATTGCGCGTCTCTGGAAAAATTTTGGTTATATCCAAAAGATAAGAGTTAGCGCGAAGAAAAGTTTTGACGCCAACGAAAAATCACTGACATATCATTGGGTTGTTTTGCGCGGCAATTCAGAACATGTGCGTCTTACTCCGCTAAATGGGGAAAACTCCGAAGTGGAAATCGAGATAAACCATCATCCGAAAACCACAATTCCGGACAGCACACGGAACACCAACCTGGTGGTTATAGGCGCTTTTGTGCATAATGGGGTTTATTATTCGGCTCCGGGCTTTGTTACATCTTATACGCTTCCCAACGAAGAGCGAAACTACGATCCCAATACCCGCCAACTATTGGATATCAGCTATCATATCGAAAATATTATGGAAAAAATTATTTGCAACAAAGCCTGGACCCGGGATGTTTTTCAATATAACGGCGAGGGTTTTTTACAAGGCTGGACGCGATATAACGGAACATCAGCTTCAGAATTCACACGGCAGGGTTATCTAGTACTTGCTAAAAACGGCGAAGGTCAGGTAATCCAGGCCCAGCAGGTTCAATATTCGCGTGAGTATACCAGCGTGCCGGACAGAATTATCTGGGGAACAAGCGGAGATCCTTTTGTCTATGATCATGAGGCGCCTTCAGCTCCAACACAGGTGCTATTATTCAATCCTACGGAATCGTCTTTAGAAATTTCCTGGCTGGCCGCTAATGACAATGTAGGCGTAATCGGTTATCAATTGGATGTATCTTCGGATAATGCTTTTTTAAATATGGTCCCCGGCTATCATAATAAGAATCTGGGCAAGGTAACTACTACCCTGATCAGCGGACTTTCACCGGCCACGATATATTATGCTCGTTTGCGGGCATATGATGAAATGGAAAACTTTTCAGAATATAGCGCTGTCGTTTCAGGCCAAACGCCGGGTCAAATTACGCCCCTGCCAAATATCACGCCCACATTAGCTATCACGCCGGCACAAAATATCACACCCACCCTGAATATCACATCCACAGCTACGATATCCATCCCCCTTAATCTTGATAAGGTGCGGGTTTATCCGCAACCATGGCGGCCGGATCACTATGGGAATTTACCAATCACATTTGATCGGTTGACGCCAGGTAGTACGATCAAAATATTTACTATTGCCGGTGACTTAGTAAAGATCATAAAATCCGAGGGCGAGTCTGTTTACTGGGATATTGCCAACAACGCCGGCAGCCAAGTGAGTCAAGGGATATATATTTATCTAATTACCAATGATAAAGGACAGCAGCGCCGGGGCAAACTAGCGATTATTCGTTGATTATTTTTTTAAAACAATGAAGCCCCCGGGATATTAAACAGCTACCCTGGAAGGGGAACATCCCGGCTTGGCAGGAGCCGAAAGAAGAGTATGAACAAAGTGAATACCAAAGCTGAATCAATCCAGAGAATAATATGCTTAAGTATCAAAATCTCTGGATTGATTCAGTTAACGGCTATTAAAAACCTTCGAGTACGTAAGAATATCCGTCCGGGAGACAATCTGTTTGCGTAAATACAGGTGATTGTCCGACTTCAGCGCCATCCTTATAAATAAATACCTGGGCGTTGCCGGTATCCGTAATAAATCCCCCGGCTCCCACAGCAGTAGTGGCCGCCCCTACTTGTAATTCTATTTCCCAAGGGAGCGCAAACATACCCTCAGCGTAGATCGTATTTCCCCAGGCATCAGCATAACCCACCATCATGGCCTGGGAGGTGCCTGTGATTTTGTATTTCAGCGTAGCTGTGGGAGGCGTAAAAGTAGGCGTGCTGGTTGGCGCTGGTGTTGCTGGAATAGGAGTAGCGGTAGGTGCAGGATCTTCTTTGGGTTCAGTGGGACTTTCACTGCAACCTGAAAACATAGCAAACGTAAAAGAACATACAAACAATAGTGCCAGTATTTTTTTCATAATTGTTTCCTCCATGATTTTTTTGACGCCATTTTGGCTATAGGCACTCTGCTGCCCTTTTAATACTATCGTCAGGCTGGAGAACTTCTTTAACTTGAATTATAATATTATCAAGTTTTTTGTCTCTGCATACTTATCCCGGCGTAACTGCAAGCGAAGACGGACGCCGTGCCCCGGCATTCAATATTCCTTTCCAGTTAATCGTTTGTTTGGAAAAACACCCCCCGCCAGGTTGGTAGGATTTAGATCGTTCTGTGGAAGGATTTTCTCAAAGCACTTTGGCCGGCCGGTCCGGGGAAATTGTCATTTTAGTAGCTGGGGACAGTATTAGGATAAACGGATAACTTGCAGTGGGAGTCTGGGAGTTTTGGGATCTTTATTTATGATTGGGGATGTTGTCTTACGCCAGGCAAAGTCTGGCCCCGGGGGATAAGTGGGGGTTGAAAATTATGAACCCCTACCTTGTATTGAAACTCCAATCGTAGATCATATTGTTATATTTTAAAGTTTAATTCTATTCTCAGCCAAGCTTATAAATTCTTTATAAATATTTTCAGCCGCATTTTTCGCACTAAATTGCAGAGCATATTTCCTGCTTGTTTTACCCATGCTCTTTCTTAATTCTTTCTCATGAATTAATATCTTGATCTTTTTTTCTAAATCCGCTTCATTTCCCGGCTCAAAAAAAATACCGCTTTTACCATCCAATACGGTTTGCTGATATCCTCCGGACTTAGCAGCAATTAGTGGTAGCTTGCAAGCTGCTGCCTCAAGTACGGTACTGCCAAACGTTTCGGTTTGCGAAGGACTGACGAATATATCAGCCTGTGAATAGTACTTTGGCAAAGCTTCATGTTTTATTCCCCCATGAAAATGAAAATTATTGTTATCACCGTATGTCGACCGGTATTTGTTTAACAGTGATCCGTCTCCAACAACATCTAAAAACAAATTATCATATTGCTTATTTAATTTTTCGAAACCTTTGAATAAAATATCCAGGGTTTTTTCCGGCTCCAATCTGCCCACATAAAGCATTCTAAATTCATTTTCTTTTTTCGCTCCCCTAACAACTTTAAAAAGGTCGGTTTCTATCCCATGGAAAAGACCGGATTTCAAGTTCTGTATCCCTAGATCCGCCATTTTATTATAGACATAATCCGAATGACAAAATACTCTGTCATAACTTCTATAAACCCATTTAAATAGATTGGTTAAAATAGGCACTAATATGTTTTCGCGCGCTTTTGATAGATAATATTTTGCGTATTTGAAATAATCTGTATGCCACATGGCGGTAATAGGTGCATTTCTCAATCTCGCATACTTAATTCCCGGTCTTCTCATATGACCATTAACATATTTTAAACCAAATATCCGGTAGGGTTCGTCAACATGAATAATATCAGGACGATATTTTTCGAGTTCCTTGGTTAAATCATACTGGTAAAACGGCATCATTTTTCTGGAATATCGGACTTCTTTTAATTCCGTGGCCGGATAACTTTTCACCCATATGTTACTACTGATTTGCCCCAGGTATTGATTATAATTCGGATATATATCTTTCAAGGGTTGATAATCCGGCGCCAGAATTAATATGTTGTTTCCCATTTCAGCAAGATAACGCGCTCTTGAATATAACGCTTGGGAAACACCGTTCAGTTCCGGCTTAAATGAGCTAGTAATAAAAGCTATTTTCATCTCATTCTTCCAATCTGTGTACTTCCGGTTCATTAATCAGGAAGCCTAATTATTTCAACAATTCAAACGCCTCCACTTACAAACCATAGGAAATTTTGTTAATATTATGCAAGCTTATATCTGTCTTGTCATTTAAAAATCACATGTATTTAAAAGGATAAAATGAGGTTGTCGTGATCCGGATAGCTGGATAACGTAACAAAGATTACTTTTCTGTTCTTTTCACCAGTCCGGACAAATTTACATCCAAGGTTTTTGCGATCTGATTGGAGATTTAGAGAGTTGGTATCCGCAGTTTGCGTTCTAAATAATCGGCGATTATAATATGCTAATCAAAGTCCTGCAACTGGCCTGGGAAGACGAGCATACAATCTGGACGGCCCCGTCCGGGGAAGAGGCGCTGGGGCTGGTGGAGTTACTTGAACCGGAGGTGGTGATTACAGATCTGAATATGCCTGGGATGAGTGGGTTGGAATTGATTAATATCGTAGGGGCGCGGTCACCGCGCCCTGATAAGGTTAATGGGATGGGAAAGGAATATAAGGATGATAAAAATGTAGGGGCGCTGCTAGCTGCGCCCGTGGATGATGTCCACCCCAAAATCATATTATATACCGCAATGTTGACACCGGGTCTAATCGCCTATACCAAAGATTTGGGCGTGGCTTGCCTGCCAAAATCCTTTGAGTTGAAGGAAATGAAGGAGGTTATTGCCAGGATCTTTGATATGGAGAGCACAGATATATTTCAACAACAGCCAGCTGCACAAAAATAGCAACAATTGAATTGACAAGAGGCGCAGAAAGAGGGAAATTAAATAGGATTTGCTTATATAATAGCGACGCATAAAGGACCTTGAATTATATGTATAGGAAGAACAAGGGCTATACAGAAAATGATGCAGAAATCAACCAGGGACACGTTAGACACGTGTCCCTGGTTGATTTTGGAATAAATTGTGGGGATATACGTTAAACCGGAATCCGGACAAGGTACCTGATTACTCTTTATAAAAAGAGTATTTTAATTTTGTATCCACTAAATCGGTGGAAGAGAACAATGTCCCTGGAATTAGAGGATTGGTGGCTGACACCATTTTATGATGTGCTACTATTACTCCAATAAATTAAGCGAAAGGATAAACTCATGATTCGTTTCCTTCATACCAGCGACTGGCAATTGGGTATGACCCGTCGCTTTCTTTCGGAAGAGGCCCAAGCGCGCTATACTCAGGCGCGGTTTGATGCCATAAGAACAATGGGACGTATTGCCAAAGAAAAGCAGTGTCAGTTTATGGTAGTATGCGGCGATTCCTTCGAGTCAAACCAGGTGGACCGTAAAACCGTTGTCCGGGCAATCGAAGCACTCAAAGAGGTGACGGTCCCTATTTATCTCCTTCCCAGTAATCATGACCCTCTGGATGCAGCGACCGTTTACCGCTCCAGCACTTTCATTGAAAAAAAACCGGATCATGTCCATATCATGGAGAACACGGAGTCTGTTCAAGTTGGTGAGGCTATCGAACTGGTAGGCGCTCCCTGGCTGTCTAAACGGCCGAATGGCAACCCAATTGTTAATTTGCTCAATGAGCTCCCTCCGGCAGTGGGCATAAAGCGTATTTGTGTGGGGCATGGTATTGTTGACATATTTACACCCAACAAAGAGGCAGAAAATGTGATTACAGTTTCTAAGCTTGAATCCGCGATTTTAGAAGGAAAGGTTCATTTTATAGCTCTTGGCGATCGTCATTCTCTCACGAAAATTGGTTCCGGCGACAGAATCTGGTATTCCGGAACTCCCGAATCCACTGATTTCCGCGAAGACCATTCAGGGTCCTGCCAGATTGTCACTATGGATGGCGACCATGTCACTACTGAAGAAGTAAAAATAGGACAATGGAGTTTTATCGAAAAGCTGGTTGACCTGAATACAAAAGACGATGTGGAATCGCTCAGAAAAAAGCTGGAAGACGTCCCGAACAGGGAACGGTCAGTTGTAAAACTTGAGTTTAAAGGTTCGCTCACGCTTTCCTTGTATGGAGTTCTTCAAAACCACATTCTTGCGGCCAAGGATGTCTTGGCGGGTTCCGTGATCAAAGAAGACAACCTTCACGTAATTCCAAATGATACAGACTTCATTGATCTTGGTTTTTCCGGCTTTGCCGATGCAACGGTAAAAAGGCTTCAGGATAAAATTAATCAGGGCGGGACTGAAGGTGCCGTTGCCAGCGATGCTTTCATGCTCCTGCTCCGTCTTTCCAAAGAGGCCGCATGAAACTCCTTGGTCTTAAGGTTGCTAATTACCGGGCCATCAATACACGCGAGGTAAAATTTAGTCCCTTGGGGATTACCCGTATAGAAGGCCCGAACGAGTCGGGGAAGACCAGCCTTGGCGAGGCTATAAACACACTCCTGGACTACCAGGATAACAGCAAAAACCAGGATGTTTTAGCCATCAAGCCCGTTGATCAAGATGTAGGCCCTGAAATTGAACTGGAAATGGAAACCGGCAAATATGTGTTTACATATTTCAAGCGATTCTTAAAAAAGCCTGAGACCAGGCTTACTATTACAAAACCAAATCCCGAAAATCTCACGGGCCGTCAGGCGCATGACCGGGCGAATGAAATTCTCAAGGAAACACTTGATGTTGCTTTGTGGAAGGCCTTGTCTATCATGCAGGGTGAGGCGATTGGCCAACCGGAGCTTAAAAGCAAACAAGCATTGTCTGTGGCGCTCGACAAGGCTGCAGGGGTTCATCCGGCAGCCCCGCAAGAGCTGAGTTTGTTCAAACGGGTTTCGCAGGAATATGAACTCTACTATACTCCTGGCCGGGGAAGTGAAAAGAAGGAACTCCAGGAACTGCGAAAAGCTTTCACCGAAAAGGAGACTGAGGTTAGGTCGATTGAACATACTCAACGCGAGCTCGAAACCGATATAGAGCGTGTCCCTGTATTGCAAAGGGAATTGGCCCAGCTCAAAAAGCGGGAAGAAGAGCTATCTCAACAGATGATTGACCACACTGCTGCGATAGACCGAATTAACTCGCTCGAAAACACTCTTTCCGCAGCCGCTTTAAAACAGGAATCCGCTCAAAAAACTCTTCAGGCGGCCCTGCGCGCCAAAGAAATCCGTCAGGAGATGATTAGTACGGCAGAAAACGCCGCCAAGGATTACAGCGAACTCCAGGAAAGCTGTTCAAATGCTCAGCCGGCTTTGACTCAAGCCCAGGAAGACCTCAATAAAGCCAAAACAGCAGCCGACGAAGCCGCAATAAGAAGAAAAGAAGCGGAATCTATCGCTACTCTTAAAAGGGCGGATTTCGACTATTATACCAGCAAGCTCCATCTGGAACAGTTGCTCGAACGCAAACAGCGGATTGACCAGGCTCGTCAGAACGCCGCAAAGGCGGAGACGTTATTGGCGCAAAACAAAGTGGATGCCAAAATTTTAAAAAGAATAAAAGATACTGAACTCGCATACAATACCGCCTGTGCTCAGATGGCAATGGGATCGCCAAGCGTTCTCCTTCGTTCCATCTCTAAATGTCGCTTGTCCATCGACGGGACAGAGGCAGTTCTCGACACTAACGAGGTCCGAACAATATCCGTCCCAGATAAGACCAAGGTGTCTGTTCCGGGAATCATTGATATCGAAATAGCCGCAGGCTCCAGCAGCGAAGGGCTTGCCCAAAAGGTTTCTATCGCCCAACAGGCTCTCCAGGCCGCCTGTGCCGAAGCCGCGGTGTCAGACTCGGATGAGGCCCGAAAAGCTTTCGACGACCGTCAGGAAGCCTTGCGGGATGTCGCAAACAAAGAGCAGGTCGAAAAGGACAACCTCAGGGACATTACTTACCAAAGCCTTGAACAAAGGTTGTACAATCTCCAGCAGAGCGTGCCGGACTACCTTGTCAGACGGGTTAAAGACCCCGCGATTTGCCCGGATTTCGACACGGCAAAAAAGGAACGGACAAAGGCCGAAGCAAATCTGCAGGCTGCGAGTGACGAATTGGAAAACACACGCAAGCTTCTCGAATCTGCCCGCTCCTTCTACGATAATGTAAATATAAAACACAAAGAAGCCGGGGCAAAACTTGAGCAGTTGACCAAAGACCTCAAACAGTCTCAAGAAAACCTAGATAAGGCCCGTAAAAAAGAATCTGATGAAACACTCGATGCCAATCTGACCAGTGCCGACCGGGCTGTTCTCTTAGAAGATACTGCATATCGTTCAGCCGGAGACGCTTTAAAGGCTTGCAGCCCTGAACAAGTAAGAGCTCTGGCAGATTCCACCCAAGGTTCTTTGAAAACAATAAAAAACAGTCATGATTCAAAAGACAGAAATCTATTTGAGATCCAAACCCGTCTTAAACAGAAGGGTGAAGATGGCCTTCACGAAAAACTAAATGCGGCAAAGAATCAACTTGAACAATTGGAATTTGAAAACCGGGCGATTGCCCTTAGAGCCGCCGCGGTCAAATGCCTTTTTGATACCATGAGCGAAGAGCGGGACAAGGCGAGCCGGGCTTATGTGGCCCCGCTTAAAGATAAAATCGAAAGACTCGGTCGGTTGGTCTTTGACCCTTCATTTCAGGTGACTATCGGCGATGATTTGAAAATTACCAACAGAACAGTCTCTGATGTCACGGTCCCCTTTGATTCCCTTAGCGGGGGTACAAGAGAACAGCTTTCTTTGATGTACCGGTTATCGTGTTCCATGATAGTGGCACAGGATGGCGGGACACCGGTCATTTTGGATGATGCCCTGGGTTATACCGACCCGGAGCGCCTGAAGTTGATGGGCGCCGTATTGGCAGTAGCTGCCAAGGAATGCCAGATCGTCATCTTTACCTGTGTGCCGGAAAGATATGCTTTTATCGGGGAGGCTGCGGTTGTTCCAATGTAGCAGGCGGTATATCGGGAAGGTTTTTACTTCGAGGATTAAAGAGTTTGCTGCAACTCTCAAGGAGTTTGGATATGGTCAATAATCGCAATTCTGAAATTCCTAAAAGTCGTGGTCGCCGGCGGGAAGATGTGCGGTTTCCTACCGCACCAGTAAAGGCAACCCTGCCCCGGGATTATGCGAATACCCTTGGTGCCATTAAACGCCGTATTCAAGAAACACGACTGCGGGTTGTTTTGTCCGGCAATTCTGAAATGGTCATGCTTTATTGGGATGTCGGTCGAATCATTATTGATCGGCAGGAACAATCGGGTTGGGGTGCCAGAGTCATAGACCGGTTATCCGCTGACCTCCGGGAAGCATTTCCAGACACGAAAGGTTTTTCACCCCGCAATCTCAAGTATATGCGTACTTTTTCCTCCGCATGGCCAAAGCGTAAATTTGTGCAAGAGGTGCTTGCACAAACCCACCATCGGCCTTCTCTTATGCAGGTCAAAGGAGAAGGTGGTTGTTGAATATGCGCTTCGCGATTTAAAGAAGCCCATCGGGGTCGCCGGATGGGAAACAAAACTGGTAGAGAAACTGCCCTGGAATTATCACGGCAGTCTTCCCACGGTTGAGGAGATTGAGGCGGAGTTTGCCGGGGCGGTACCTTTGAAACCCAAACGGAAGAAAAAAAAGGATAAAGATAGAATGCACCAATAGTCCAACGGGATGTTGGACTATTTCATGATGACGGAAGAATTGCCGAGGATTAGTGTATGTTGTTCCACTGTAGCAGGCGTTATATCGGGAAGGTCTTTTTGTTGAGTATGAAAGAGTTTGCGGTAAAGAAGGGGATTGTTTTATAATCGATGTTGTTGCTGTAAAAGTGGAAATTTCAGAGTACCAAAATGAGATTTTCTTAACAGGATACCTCACGTAAGATTAATTTAAACAAGAAGCGGACATTAACTCAAATAGTGTCGCTGTTGGGGATCGACCGTTTTCACTGCTAAGAAAAAGGAATAAACTAGCATGCATATTAAGTTTGTAGAAATTCAAAATTTCCGTAAATTGAATTCAATCCGGATTGAATTCGCAGAGAAAACAACACTGTTTGTGGGTGCCAATAACAGCGGAAAAACCTCCGCAATGGAAGTCCTGATTCGTTTTTTGGTTAATAAAAAATTTTCTGCTAATGATTTCACCTTGTCAAACTGGGTACAGATCAACAAAATTGGATACAATTGGGAAAAACAATCAACACAAACCGGTTCGCAAACACCAACTCTGGAGGAATGGGGAAAAGTTTTGCCGACTATGGATGTCTGGTTACAAGTAGCAGAAAATGAAATTCATCACGTTATTCACCTTTTACCAACATTAGATTGGGAAGGTGGTCTACTTGGTATTCGGTTAAGGTTTGAGCCGAAAAAAATCGAGGATTTTTACAAGGAATATCTCTCGGTCAGAAAAGCTGCCCGCGATACCATTAATGGGTCAAAGAAAACAGAGAGTAATGGGAAGAACACTTTAGATTTGTGGCCCAAAACAATGGTTGCGTTTCTCGGTAGAAGATTGAACGGTCTTTTCGACGTCCGGGCCTATACCTTAGATCAATCCAAGCTCGTTGAACCAAAAAAGGGCATAGCCCAACTCCAACTCCTCCCTGTAAGCAGCGAGTATTTAGACGGCGACCCCCTTCGCGGGTTAATTCGTATTGATGATATTACTGCTCAACGTGGACTCTCAGATGTTGGTAATGAAAGAAGTCAATCTGATAGCGATGGCCAGCAAAACCACGAACGCGTTGACAGACGTAAACTGTCAGTACAGCTTCGTAAATATTACACTAAGCACCTAGATCCCTCTGACTTGCCAGACTCTTCTGACTTGGAAGCGCTAGGCGCCATTGCTACAGCGCAGACGTCTTTTGATGGTAAGCTGAAAGCAGCTTTTGATAAAGCCTTGAATGAATTAGAGAGCTTGGGATATCCAGGGATTACAGATCCTAAACTAACTATTTCAACTAAAATTAAACCCATGGATGGGCTAGATCACGATTCAGCAGTCCAGTTCCAGGTAATTGATCAAAGTAGTGAAAAACAGGAAATTCCTTTGTGTTTGCCCGAACAATATAATGGTTTGGGTTATCAGAACCTGATCTCTATGGTTTTCAAGCTAATGAGCTTTCGTGATGGCTGGATGCGAGTTGGGAAAGCAGGGAAAAAGGTCTTGACCCAAATAACAGAAGCATCTTTTCCGCCGCTGCACTTAGTTTTGATCGAGGAGCCAGAGGCACATTTGCATGCGCAGGTACAACAGGTTTTCATCCGCAAGGCCTATGACATCTTACGCAATCACGATGATTTAAAAGATAAAGCCAACTTGACAACCCAACTTGTTGTCAGTACTCATTCTAGTCATATTGCACACGAATGCGAATTTTCCTGCCTTCGTTATTTTAGACGGTTGCCAGCGCAAAAAGGCATGAATGAAGTTCCGACCGCAACTGTTGTTAATTTATCTGAAGTTTTTGGAGAAAAAGAAGACACTCAACGATTTGTAACTCGTTATCTAAAGACAACGCACTGTGATCTTTTTTTCGCTGATGCGGTAATTTTGGTCGAGGGTCCTGCGGAACGGATGTTGATTCCATATTTTATCCGTGAATATTTTGAAGAGCTAAACCAGAGTTACATAACAGTGTTGGAAATTGGCGGTAGTCATGCTCATAGGTTACAACCTATAATTGATCATTTAGGGCTTATAACACTGGTTATTACAGATTTGGATGCATCGGAGCTAACCAGCGGTAATTCTGTACAACCTGTGCGAGACCAAGAGCTAGTTACACGAAATTCGACTTTGAAGAAATGGTTTCCGCAAAAGGAACGTATAGACGAACTGATAGACTTAAAGTTCGAGAAAAAGGTCAAAAAAGATGATCAGTTTTATTCGGTTCGTGTCGCATATCAGTGTCCAGTCAAAGTTAAGCTTAACGCTGAGAGTAAGGCTGAGGAAGCGCTTTCTAATACCTTTGAAGATGCTCTTGTTTTTGAAAATATATCATATTTTAAAGATTTAGAAGGATCTGGTCTGATAAAGAAATTTAACGATGCAATAAAGAATGCCAAGTCCTCGGCCGATTTGGGGCAGAGCATGTTCAAAGATTTGAAGACAGGTAAAAAGGCGGAATTTGCGCTCGAAATGCTTAACTTTCAAGGGCCGGATCAACTCAATGTTCCGATTTACATCAAGGAAGGTTTGTCATGGTTACAAAAACAAGTAAAGATAAAGCAGAAAGAAATTATTATTCCGAGCAAAAACTTGGCACCAGAGAGTGAAGACGAGCACAGATGAGAGAAAGCTTTCCCATTATGGATGACAATAATATCGATAATCATGTAGACGATGAAATTAGCGCCTGCCTCTCTTTAGATAAACCAATTAGTTTCTTTTTATTTGCCGGAGCAGGTTCAGGGAAAACACGATCATTAGTAAATGCTCTGAACTATCTGAGAGAAGTGTATACAAAACGACTGCGATTGAACGGTCAGCGGGTAGGCGTAATCACTTATACCAATGCCGCTTGTGATGAAATTAAGCGGCGTCTTGATTTTGATCCTTTAATTGAAGTTTCAACAATACACAGTTTTGTCTGGTCGTTGATTGGTGGTTTGAACTTTGATATCAAGCAGTGGTTGAAGGAGAAACTGGAGAACGACATTGTTGATCTTAAGGAAAAGCAGAGTAAAGGTAGGGCCGGAACAAAGGCAGCGCTGGATCGCGAAAAAAGTATCGATACAAAACGAGAACGTCTTTCTGGTTTGGATAACATTAAGCGATTTACATATAACCCCAATGGGGACAACCGAGGGCGAGACTCACTAAATCACAGTGAAGTTATTAAGATCGGAGCTGATTTTCTCAGGGGAAGGCCACTTATGCAGAGCATATTTGTCAGCAAGTACCCTATACTGCTGATTGACGAAAGTCAGGATACAAACAAGCTTCTTATGGAGGCTTTCTTAGAAATCCAGCAGAAGCATAGTGGACGTTTTTTAATGGGTTTGTTTGTCGATACCATGCAGCGTATTTATGGTGATGGGAAAATTGATCTGGGACAAAATCTGCCGATTGACTGGGCGAAACCGGCCAAGAAAATGAATCACCGTTGTCCACGTCGAGTCATTAAGCTGATCAACAAAATCCGTTCATCGGTAGATAATCAGGAGCAAAAGCCAAGAACTGATAAGGATGAAGGATTTGCTCGATTGTTTATTTTGCATAGCGATCCAGAGGACAGGCGTGAAGCTGAGAATAGAGTCGCAGAACGAATGGCGACTATCACCAGCGATGCATTATGGAGTGGAACCAAAGCAGACATCAAGACTTTAACGATCGAACATCATATGGTTGCTCGTCGCATGGGTTTCTTAGAAATGTTAGAGCCGTTGTACAATGAGAGTAGCGGTATCTTAAAGACTGGATTCTTGGATGGTACGCTTCCGGGTCTGCGTTTGTTCTCGCAACTCGTTTTGCCCATTGTAAAAGCAAAACAGAACGAAGATGATATTTCTGTAACAGCTATTGTACGTAAAAATTCACCATTGCTGAGCAAAGCGGTTTTTAAAGCTAAAGGTGCTAATCAACCACTTCAGATTAAGCAAGCTCGGGAAGCGACTGAGATGTTGTTGGCTCTTTGGGCAGATAATGGTGAGCCGAGCTTTCTGGACGTTTTGCAGTGTATTGTTAAAACAGGTTTATTTGAAATTACCGAAAGTCTGCGCCCTATCGCTTTGAGAAACGAGGCCGAACAAGAGGTTGTTGAAAAGAATGGCGGAACACCTCCATTAGAAGAGGATTATCCGGATTCTGTTTTGGATGCCTGGGACAAATTCTTGTTAACTTCTTTTGCGCAAATTGAGCATTATGCAGCCTACGTAAACGGACAATCTCAATTTGAGACCCATCAGGGTGTTAAAGGTCTCGAATTTCCTCGTGTAATGATAATAATCGATGATAGTGAGGCTCGAGGCTTTTTATTTAGTTACGATAAGTTGTTAGGAGCCAAGGAGAAAACAGCGACTGATTTAAAAAATGAAAGTGAAGGGAATGATTCAAGCATCGAACGCACTCGTCGACTCTTTTATGTGACCTGTAGCCGAACAGAAAAGAGCTTAGCGATCATTGTGTATTCCACTGATCCTGAAAAAGTTCGCGAACATGTCTTGTCTGAGGGCTGGTTTGAAAACAATGAAGTCGAAATTTTAACCTGAAGGAATAGATTTACAGGAGTGAGATTGTGTAATAATGATAGGCGACGTAGTCTTGCGCCGGGCAAAGTCCGGACAAAGGGGATGAGTAGGGGTTCAAAATTTTGAACCCCTACCTTGTATTGAAACCTAGCGGATAATCGACCCCGCTTGGCAAAGCAGGCCGTGTGATTGAGCCCCAAAATCCCCATAGCGGAAGCCGACGCTCTAACAACAGCGGAAGTCGGAAAACGGAATCGCTGGAGGGAAACATGGCGGATACACAGAACCTTGGTAACCTGTAAACTGAAAACCAGCGGATAGCGATTAATCGTACGAATAGAAAGGGTTAGTTTTGTTCGTAGCGAACCCATAATCTGAGGAGCTGGATGCGTTAATTGCGCAAGTTGGGAGTGAGATTCCCCCGGGCTACTCGACCCTTGGCATTATTAACCAACAAATAAACAGATATAATAAATGTTGGTTAACCAGGGGAGAATATGGCAATCAGAGGCATATTAGCAGAAGAGCTGAAAAATACGGTCCAAATGTGCCGGCGCTTTGAAAGCGAAATTCGCAAACTTCCCCAAGAAGTGATGGTGGTAAAAAACATTCGCAATCGTAAGTATCTCTATTTGGCGCGCCGTGACGGGCCGAGAGTAGTTTGTCGATATTATGGCAAATATGAGTAGGCTGTTTTCGTAAAATTTAAAAAGTCAAAACAATTGCGCCGGAAATATATGGAAAACATTAAAATTTTGAAGGCTCAAATAAAAGCCATCAGGAGCGCCTTGCGTGGACCCGCAACAATATAATTTTTGCATTAAATTACTGGGCAAACTGGGGATTAAATATCAGTCTTTTATTGCGGAGATTCTGCACAAAGTCGCCCAGCTTTAGCCAACGACGCAAGAATGTACGTTGTCTGGGTTACCGGATGGTCGTCCCTGTGGCTTATTATTTCAACAACTCATCTGCCGTTACTTCCAAACCATCGGCAATTTTCTGGAGATTACGCAGGCATATATCGCTCTTGCCATTTAAAAAATCATACATAAAACTTTTACTCATGCCGATTTCATAGGCAAGCGTTTCCGGCGTTTTGTTCTGTTCTGCCAGAAGCTTCTTAATAGTAGCTGCGGTTTTCTTGGGCAAGTTTTTCATGGACAATAAGGTAGCATTTTTTTATAATCGAAAAGTCCGATAAATCGGACAAAAGGCTCGTGATTAGTGACGTCATTATTGCTTAATTGCGAAGCTTTTAGTTGGAGTTAAGTGGTTCAGTAAAGGACAGCTTGTGTCAAACATCCTTATCATCGACGATTACAATATTCTACTTGATGTCATGAAATTGGCATTAGAAGACGAGCATACGGTCCATACTGCCAGGTCCGGGGAAGAGGCACTGGGGCTGATAGAATTGCTTGAGCCGGATGTGGTGATTACAGATTTGAATATGCCGGGAATGAGTGGGTTGGAATTAATAAAAAGGATTAAAATTGTAGGAGTCGACCCATGTGTCGACCCGACAAAACAATCACAATACAATTCCTACGTAAATCCGCAGGGCGGACACATAGGTCCGCCCCTACGAGTCCATCCCAAAATCATATTATATACCGCAATGTTAACACCGGGTCTAATCGCCTATGCCAAGGGTCAGGGAGTGGCTGCATGTCTGCCAAAGCCATTTGTGATGAGCGACAATCAAAATTAC
>JAGLMY010000299.1 GCA_023139775.1 bacterium | reverse complement strand
GGTTTAAAAAACCAGATTCCCGATTAAACCCTCGGGCTGCGCCAGCGTCCCTATATATTTTTTCCGGTCGGGGAATGACAACCTTTGTTTAACTGCACTTGACTGACCTGTTACCAAAAAACAGACTAAATGCTCAGGCTCCTAGCTCGTATCTAAATATCTATGCTCTGAAGGAGTAATATTGTGTGCGATTTCACCAATCTGAACTGGCATGCTTTTTTATCTTTTGGGACCGGCCTTTTAATGTTATTTTCAGTTTTGATTGGCCTGTTGCGCAAAAACCAGATCGGCATCGCTTTTGCCTTGATCTGCTTATGTTTTGCCATTTATTTTGGCGGATCGAGTCTGAATTATTTCATTGCCGGAGAACCTAATATCGAAAGCTGGAATCGTCTCTATTTTATCGGTGTTACGTTTATTCCGGCCACTTTTTATTTTCTGACTATTTCTTTTTTTCGTTTGCTGCGCGGGGTATATTTGTTTTGGTTGGGTGTTTTTGTTATTTTGTCTACCTTGTTTGCCGGTTTGGCTCAATACCATCCCCAATTTATCATTGGCGTTGCCAAATATACTTATACCTACATTGCCCTACTCGGTCCACTCGGTTTAATTTTTTTTATATATACTGTTTTGGTCACTTTTCTTACGTTAAGCATCTGGTTCTTCCATTTTACCAAAGAAACCGATCCCATTCACCGGTGGCATTTAAAAATACTCTTCTTTACATTTTTATTTAGTTCTTTGGCACTGGTGGATTTCCTGCCGGGTTTTGGCGTCCCGGTCTATTCGGCCGGGTATATAATCATTACCTTATTCATCGGATTTCAAACCTATGCTATTTTTGTTTACCGTTTGATAAAAATCCAAAATCTGTTCACGCTTTTTTTACACAATTTTGTTAGTATGTTTTTGTTGGCCATTCCCTGTTTTTGTATTTTCTTATTAATGATGCTACTGCAAGCTCATTTTTCCCGGCAATTCTCCTGGATGCTGTCCATTTTGTTTTTTTTCTTATTCGCTCCTTATGTCCTGTATGGATTTCCTTGGATTAAATCCATTATCTTTAAAAAAGATTTTGCTTATCAAAATATCATTCAATTGATTTTTGATGAGATTGTTATTTTGCGGCAACCGGAAAAACTGGTTCAATCTCTCCAGTTCCTATTGCATAAATATTTAGATTCACATACCATTCATGTGATTACTCATGAAATAGCACGCGGCAAATATTATTATTGGACAAAGGCCGAAGAACCGCAACCACTCCCGCCGGGCGTGGTTGATTTTTTTACCTGGTTAACCACTCACCCGGACATTTTACTCAAAGACGATATTGACTATGACCCCAAATATTTTGTCGTACGTGAAAGGGCGGGCATTTTTTTCTCCGCTTTGGACGCACAGTTGATCATGCCGGTGGTGCAAACGAATAATTTAATAGGGCTCATCATCATAAAAAATCGCACGGATGCTAAAACACTTAAACCGATCGAATTGCGGTTTTTAACGCATTTGCAGCCTTTTATTACCGTGGCCATGAATAACTCAGCGTTGTATGAGCACATCCGTTTTTTAAACACAGACTTACTGAAAGTCAACAAAACATTAAAAGAAAAAGTGGAAAAACGTTCTCTGGAATTGGAAAGCGCTCTGACTCACATGCAGAATCTTAATCAAAAACAGCGAAACTTTTTCAATATGGCTTCCCATCACTTACGCACACCGCTTACCTCCATCAAAGCCTCAGCCACATTACTCTGGGCCAAATATCCCACGGATAAAAAAACCGGGCTGAACGCTATTCTTATGGAAAACATTAAACGTCTGGAAACTTTGTTGAAGAATATCATCGAAATCGTCAAAATGGAAAACGATAAAATGACACTTCTTTTTTCAGAAGTTAACATTCAGAAACTGGTTTTAAAGGTGTATTTGGAAGTTGAGGCCACTTATTCCGGAAAATCCTTGAATTGGTCTTTTCGTTTGGATGAAAATATCCAAACCATCCATGCCGATACGGCCAGAATTAAAACCGTTCTGCTGAGTCTTTTCTCCAATGCCTTTAAATTTACTCCCAAACATGGTAAGGTCGATGTTCGTTTGACTAAAGTAAAACGCGCTTATGTGCTTAATAAATATGCCGGCGAAACAACATTGTTTTCCGAATATTATTATGAATTTACTGTTACCGACACCGGCGAAGGTATACCGGAAGAAGAAAAAGAGCGGATCTTTAACATTTTTCATCAGGTAAGCGATAGTCATAATTGTTATCAAGGCCCGGGTTTGGGATTGTACATGGTCAAGAAGATCATCGAGAATCACAAGGGCGCAGTTACACTTACCAGCCGTTTGCAACACGGATCACAGTTTTCTTTTATTCTGCCGGCTAGTTAAGCGTATTTACCTAACGGTGGATTCCTCAGCGCAATGTTTTTGCCTAATCTTAAGGGTCTTCACCGTTTTCTCTGCATAAAAAAGAAAGTAATTTTCTCTTTTATGCAGACAGCTCAACAATTTTTTTCAACTACCTTGGTGTTCACTTAAAATATCCCCACTCGTCGATGTTGAAAGCGCTTGATGCATACACCGAGCCAATCCGGCCACCCATACCGATTCAATCCGGCCACTTTTTGAGGAATGTCAGACATAGCGATCAGTACTCAAAATAACCACTTTTTTATCCAGCCTTCTGAACAAAAATAAGCACAAGAATAAAAAATCAAACATACTATTTCCTCCCTAATCACTCCTTGGTTCGTTATAGGCTTTGGAGAAAATCTTACGGTTACAACCCGTATTTCTGGAGGAATAGATCATGTGTAAGGAAAGGATTACGATGAGAAAAATCAAAGAGATTTTGAGGTTCAAGCACAACAATAATCTTTCGGGACGGAAAATTGCAAAAATCTGTGTTACTGGTAGAACAACAGTGCAAGACTATATCCGGCGCTTTGAAGCTTCACCATTAACATGGCCATTACCGGAAAGCATGACAGATGAAGAATTGGAAAAGCAGTTATTCCCTCCTAATAAAAATTCTGAAAACAACAATCGCGTGCCATTAGATTTTCCCTATCTTGTTTCTGAGCTTTCACGTCCCGATGTAACCAAAGAAGTTCTTTGGTCAGAATACAAACAAGCTGATCCTGATGGCTATGGCTACAGTCGTTTTTGTGATCTCCTGCGAGATTATCAAAAAAGGCTGCATTATAGTTTGCGTCAGGACCACATTGCCGGAGAAAAAGTTTTTCTGGATTTCGGGAAAGGTCTTAATCTCATCAATCCTGCTACCGGTGAAAGAATTTCCACTCAGTTATTTGTTGCTGCTTGGGGCGTTTCTAATTACACCTTTGCCTGTGCTGTATTGCATCAGGATTTGGCTTCCTGGATTAGGGGCAATGTTGCATCACTTAACTTTTTTGGCGTTTGTCCAAAAATCGAAGTGCCGGACAATTTGAAAGCTGCTGTAAATAAACCTTGTCGCTACGAACCGGAAGTGCATCCCACGTTTGTCGAATTTTCCCGTCACTATGGCACCATGATCATGCCGGCCAGGCCACGCAAGCCCAAGGACAAAGCCAAGGTTGAAACTGCAGTTAAGCTTGCTAAACGATGGATACTGGCAAGATTGCGTAATGAGATTTTCACCTCTTTAGCTGATATGAATCAGGCCATCATGGAATTATTGAAACGTTTCAATCAAAAGCTGATGAAAAAAATCGGCAAAAGCCGACTTGAACTTTTTGAACATCTGGATAAGCCCAATGCCTTAACTCTTCCGGATAAACCTTTTGAGTACGCAGACTGGAAACCTGTCAAACCCGGACCTAGCTATCACGTGGAATATGACCATCACTATTATTCAGTGCCTTACACCTTTATCCGTCAGACGCTGGAAGTGAGAGCAACAGATACAGTAATCGAAATTTTATTTAAAGGACAACGGATATGTTCCCACGCCCGCAGCTATAAGCAACAGGAGTATACAACGGTCCGTGACCATATGCCTGTAGCCCACCAAAAGTATCTGGAGTGGACACCAGATCGGATCATAGCACAGGCTAAAAAATATGGCGAGGCTGCCGGCTTACTGGTAGAAAATATTTTCTCTCGTTCAAAATATCCAGAACAAGCATCGCGTACTTGTCTTGGTATTATTCGCCTGGTCAAAAACTTTTCAGAGGACCGCCTCAATAATGCTTGCCAACGGGCATTGGATTACCACATCTACACTTATCGAGGACTACAAAATATTTTGAGTAAAAATTTGGATCAACATACAGAAGAAACCACGACCTCATCAACACCGTCTCATGAAAATATTCGTGGAGCACAGTATTACAATTTGGAACAGGAGGAGGTGACTATCCACTAATATCAGGGGTAGGACACCCCCTTTTTACCCCACAGGCAAGAATATTCAATAGAAGCCATCCTGGGGGCTTTTTTTAAACCCACGATGGACTAAACCGAACAAGGAGTGTACGAACATGTTAATTGAAGAAACTGTAAGAAAAATGCAAGACCTGAAATTGTTCGCGATGGCCCAGGCTTTCGTCGAAAAAAAAGACCGCCCTGATCACCAGGATTTGTCAGTAGAAGATTTTGTCAGCCTGATCGTTGATGAAGAACATATCCATCGGCAATACCTTAAACAAACTCGCATGCTTAAACAAGCACGTCTCAAACTATCTGCAGCCTGCCTTGAGGATGTTGATTACCGTCATCCTCGTGGCTTGATAAAAAGCAAAATCGTTCAGCTTCAAAATCTTAACTGGCTTAACGATCATCACAACCTACTCATCAGCGGGCCTACTGGGGTAGGCAAAACTTACCTGGCTTGTGCCTTCGGACAATGGGCCTGCAGGCATGGTCACTCAACACTTTACTTCCGCTCATCCAGACTTTTTGGTGATCTTTTAGCTGCTAAGGGTGAAGGTACTTATCTCAATCATCTTAAAAAATTGGGCAAAACTAAATTGCTTATTATTGACGATTTTGGTCTTCATGCCATGTCCAACTCAGACCGCAAAGATTTTATGGAAGTGATTGAAGAGAGATACATGACAGGTTCTACTGTCATTGCAAGTCAACTGCCCATTAAACATTGGCATGAATTTATAAGTGATGCGACTATGGCTGATGCTATTCTCAACCGTCTGTTTCACGTATCTCATAAATTCGAAATGAAGGGTGATCAGCGTCAATTATATTTTCC
>JAGLMY010000298.1 GCA_023139775.1 bacterium | reverse complement strand
TCTATACCTTCCGAATAATAAAACTGCCCATGCGGGATTATCCGGCTGTGATCGTCTATGATTGCCAGCAGATAGACCTTCTTCTGTTTGCCCTCCTTCTCCACCTGCGGCCCATGCATAGCATCCGATTGCCACAAATCATTCGGACTCTTCATCTCAAACCGCCTCCGATCTGCCGCCACCGGCCCTTCCGGCTTCATCCTTCCGGTTCGGTGTAAAAATCGGTATAGCGTGCTTTCCGCCAACTCCGCTTCTTTCGCAATTCCTCGCTTTTCCAATTCCAACCGCAGCCTCGGGATCGAGACCCGCGGTATTTCTTCCCTCACCCGCAGTATCGCTTCACCCAGCTCGCTCCCCATCGCCCGTGCTTGCCCGCTATCCTTACGCTCTTGTGGATACAACGACTCCAGCTTTCGTCTTCCGGCCAAATACCGCTTCAGCCAATGCTTAATCGTGCTTTTCGAAATCCGCGTGCGGTACGTCCCAGGGATTTTATATCTTTGCTCAGACTTCTCCCGCAAAAGCCGCTCATGTCTCCCATAGTCCGCCTCATTCCCGCTCACAAACTCTGAGATCACACCGAACCGGAACACTGCCACCTGCTTTTTTGCTTCTTCGTCCATCTTTTGCCTCCTGGTTTAGTTTTTTACTGCTCCCCAGGAGGCTATCACGTCTGGTTTTTTTATATAATGACACTCATAGGTTGGGTCAACAAACTTGTGGTATCATCACACCTCTTTTTGACCGGCTCACCGGCACTATTCCGCGCTTTATCAGCTCCTTAAATCCCTCTGGAAATATTTTCATTGCCAGCCCGAACAGCTTTTTTACCTGCCACTTCAAAGCCCGAAGCCAATGGCCGCCAGCCTGACGACTTACTCCCGGCGGCCAGACTTTATGTGCCTGCCGGTAATTCAAGGCCCGACGAATCATTTCAATGGTGCTGAAATATCTTGGCCAATACCCAGACGGACGCAGGGTAAGTATTTTTTTGCACTTACAACAGCGGTATCTCTTGATCCAGCAACCGCCGGACACTTTCGCAAAATACCGCCATACATACCCATGTCCCCAAATCCTGCCTCCGCAGTATGGACAACTACACGGTCGCGGCCACAGATATTCTTTCTCCAACCGCAATAATTCCTTGAAATTTACCGCTGTCCAGATTATCATTTCCTCACACTAGCGTACCTGGTATTTGGGTTACCTGAATACCAAAAGGGGAGCTGCTCAGCTAAAGCACTCCCCTTGTTTTTTTTAATGTCAAATGGGTTATTTTATTCTGAAAAATTCAAGAAGTGAATTAAAACATTGTGAAAAAAATAGGTGAGGTTAGTTCAGTTTAATGTAAGAGTCAACACCATGCAACATAGGGAGTACTTCCTGAAAACGCCAAACTGGGAGCAGATGCATTGTGATCCTGATCAAAGTTCAGGCTCCCCCCATCCAGCACCCAGTTACTACTATCATAGTGCTTCATGTAAATTGTTTTCTTCCAGCTAAGATCATCCTGACTGAATACAACATAGAATACATTCCCAACAATTGATAGTTGCGGAGAAAACGCTCCCCTGAAAGCAAAAACATTGAGACTATTTCCAATCGCCTCCCAGTTGCTGCCATTTAGATATTTCACAAACACTTTTGCTGCTACATCTGTGCCTTCTTGGTATGCAACAAAAGGCGTACTATCCTTAAAAGCAATACTCGGTTCGCTTGCATGTTGGTTAATATCAAAATTTAACATATCACCAACTTGCACCCATTCCACACCATTGTATTTTTTAACATAGACATTAGCATATCCACTCGCATTCCACCCAATCCAACTAACATACGGAATATCAGCCAACACATATACTCTTGCATACGAAGCATCCCTATTGGGATCAATATTGAGACTCCCGCCAACTTGTTCCCATCCTGAAAATGCATTACTTGACAGCAGTAGGAAAACCACCAGACTTAAAGCAATTCTTAGTGTTTTTAGTTTCATTAGAAACTCCTTATTTATTCCAAGTGTTCTTTCACTTCGTTATAATATCGGCTCCAAGGGTTACCCAATTTATCAGCTGCAATACGATAGGATTTTAATGCCTTCTTGAATTCTCTCTTCCTTTCAAATAGCACACCCAAATTCGCCCAGGCTTCCGGTCTTGATTTATCTAAACTCCGTGCTTTTTCAAACAGCTTTTCTGCTTCTCTAAACTTTCCATTTGTCACAAAAGCAACACCCTCTTTAATCAACCCGGCATATTTATCATTACTGCTTGCCTCGACAAATATGCGGCCAACCTTCGCTGCATTAACCTCTTTGGTTTTCGCTTGTGTAGCACCTTTGGCCTGTTGTTTCATTTTTTCATATGTTTCCTTATAGTACTGAATCCATGGTTCACCCAATTTTTTGCCTACGATTTCGTATTGCACACATGCCATATAATAAAACTCATTCATTTCATAGAAAATCCCAATATTTCCATGCGTCTCAGGATACTCTGGAAACTCAGCACATGTAGACAACCATATTTCTTCCGCTTCCTTCCATTGCCTCTTCATGGCTTTTTGGTTTGCTTTTTTAACCAAAGCACGATATCGTTTTGGACCTGTTGTGGCTTCCACCAACCCTCTTCTGGTTTGTTTGAGTTCAATGTTTTTATACCCTTTTGGGTGAAAACGATTTTCTTCCCAGGGCAAACCATCCCAAACCGGCATATTTTTAAATTGTTCCAAATATTCTTCTCCAATTGGTTTTCTGCCTTTGCGTTCAAAAATAGCTGCTCTGCCATACATCCCATAGTATTTATAATTATCTCGCAACAATTTCAGATACTTATTTTCTTGTATTTTTCCCGCCCAACTTGGCAATATCAAAAAAGCAGGTTTATTCTCCCAGAGATCATTTAAAAGGCGATTGCTATATTTCATCCCCAAATCACCTGGTGCAAAGGATGCAATGTGGTCTATCATCAATGCTGAGGCTGCTTTGCGTTTGCTGTATAAATAAATTGACGGACTCCCTCCCAATTGATATATGGCTTTATCAGGTGTCGTTATTTTATTAAAAAACAATCCTAATCTATAATCCGAAATGTATTGCCCCTGCAATTTCCGCTCAGAGATTTCCAAAGGAGATACGCTCAGAGATTTAACTTGGGCATATGATAACCAGCCTATAGCAAATACTATTATCACTATTATTATCTTAATAACCAGATTTCGTTTTTTTCTATTAGCAACAAATAATTCATAAATAATATTCGTCGCACCCAATACCATAGCAGGTAATACAACAACATAATAATATGGATGAATGGATAATGCTCGATGCAGAATGGTTGAGATCATTAATAATGACCCAAATAGAAAAAAAGCTGTGTATCTACGGATATTTTTATTCCCTTTTCTAAAGACCCAAGCAATATTCAGCACTGCCAAAATAAAAAGAAAAGCAACATCTTGTAGAATCGGTAGAGTAAAAGAACGATAATTTGTGAAAAACTTCATACTATTAAGAAAAATGTTACCTGTATAGCTACTCAATGAAGCAAACTGAATATTGTAGTAATCTTCAAACCGTCCCAGAATTGCAAAATAACTAAAAACCACAATCCACAACACCGCAATCGGTATAATTATCTTCATGGTCTTAAGTATGCTTTGTTTTATCCATTTTTTTTTATCACTCTCAAAACATTGCAGCAGCAAATACAAACACATGATTCCTGCGATAAAAACCACATTCATTTTAATAAAAGTAGCAAAGGCAAAAGCAATGCCAGATAACCAATAATATTTAGAATTACTTAATTCCCCTTTTAGTAATGCCCATATAGCTATTAATAAAAAACTATTAATATATACTTCTGTATTGGGAATCGAAGTCCGCCAATTGAAATAAGAGGATAGCGCCCAGAAAAGGCTACCGAGAAGAGCAAATTTGTCATTTGTAGTAAGTCGCAAGATAAGAAAAATGAATATTATTGAAATTATATTAAATAGAATTCCCTGATAAATAATTGTTTCAGCGCTATATCCCCAGATCAATTGCCCCAGCATATTGATAAGATATATCCCAGGCGGCTTGATATCTACCAATTCAGTATATAGCTTTGCCCCATCCAGCATTTCATGCCCAATGTACGCATAGACCGCAGCATCAATATCAATTGGCTCATTCAAAAAATGGAGACGCGTAAACACCATCAAAACCGTAATGGCTAAAAAAGCCAAAATAATCCAGCGATTCTTTTTCAAATCATTCACAAAATTCATTAATACTTACCCTTCTGAGTAATTGACAAAGATCATATCCTGCCTATTTTATTATGCATTTATAGAAAAATATAGTTGTTTCTAAAATTATAAAGTTTTTAACTATCCTAAATATTAGAGCTAGAAGCTTATTCTTAATTTGCCCTTGAATAACAGGGGCAGTATACTTTCGTTTCCTGAGTATTTATCAGTAGCTAATTCTAGCTCTTAATTGTTTTCTTCATTTCAATTACCAAGATATAATATATAATTGGCCCAACAAGATAATAGAACATTCCGAAAACAATCACAAACAACCACATATATTTAATGGGTTTGGTTTAATTCACTGAAATTATTTTCTGCTGTAATTTAGACTTTGATAAGTAGTCTTTTGTTCCTTATGGGAGGGGACTATTTAATAACCGCCACTTTAACAAAAGCTTTGAACCTGTTGGCCAACATATTCCTTGCCATCCACCAGGGGCTTGATCAGATTGCCGTTTAAATTATGGGTTTTGATGGTAGTCTTGGCTGTTTCTGCCTGGCACAAAAAAAACTGGATGTAACGAGTGCGTAATTTTTCACTCATTTTTCCCGTCTCCCGGCAGTGATTTTCTGTTCTCCAGTAGTCTTTTAGTTTTTTCAATCTCTCGCGCAAGCACTTTTTCATCCGGTAATTGCAAAGTATAGTCAGCAGCGTGGACTTTGTGAGGCAATCCGGATAATGCGTATTTTGCGACAGAGTGGTTTTTCTCGGTGCAGAGTATCAGTCCTACAGGTGGATTTTCATCCGGGCTTGTCCATTGATCAGCGGCAAAATTCAAGTACATGTGCATTTGGCCAACGTCGGCCGGTTTTAATTCGCGGGTTTTAAGCTCAATCAAGACAAGACACTTTAGTTTTCTGTTAAACATCACAAGATCAACAAAGTACCAATCCGTATCCAGGCGCATTTTCTTTTGCCGTCCAACAAACGTGAAGTCATTACCTAGTTCGAGAAGAAATGTTTCCAGATGGTCTATAAGAGCCTTTTCAAGCTCGCTTTCCTTGCATCCGTCATCCAAATTAAGAAATTCCAAGACATACGGGTCTTTTATGATTTCTTCGGAAGTTGTTGTAACCTTTTTAATAGTATGCTGACTTTTTGCTTTAATTGCAGCTTTATTTTTTGAAATGCAGTATCTGGCATAATACTTGGAATTTACTTGTCTGTGTAGTTGTCTGATTGACCACCCGCCGCGAATCGCTTCTTTTTCATAAAAATCATACGCATTATCATCTTTGATATACGTCAAAAGGTGGACATAGTGTGACCAGGACAACCTAAATAAACCGGCAGAATTATCGAAAACAGATTTACGCGACAGTGTCGCGTATTTTAGATAAAACAAACGCATTCTCTGAAGATTATCAACCGAAAAACCCCTTCCAAATTCTGATGTTAAATCATCTGATAACTTAATCAGAATACTTTCCCCATAATCCGCTCTTTTTTGGCCTTTTTGAGTATGTTCGACTATGCGTCTTCCGACTTCCCAGTAGGTGGCCGTCAGGATTAAATTTATCGACCTGGCCGCGCTATGACGGGCTTTTTCGATTAATTCAATTATTCCCTTCGATAGCGATGCATAATCAGAACCGGCTATTTTCTTTGCCGATTTACTCATAGGCTTTTTCTTTTGTTCACTCTTTTTCCCAGGCATTATGCCTCCCGCCAATTTGACAGTTTCGACGATAGTATTGACGAAATACGTCTTTGTAAATCACAATCTGTGATATCCGGTATCATGTCAGTGAGCTGCAGTTAAACAAAGGTTACCATTCCCCGGCCGGAAAAATATCGAAAAGGGACGCTAACGCAGCCCGAAGGTTTAATCGGGAATCTGGTTTTTTAAAC
>JAGLMY010000297.1 GCA_023139775.1 bacterium | reverse complement strand
TCATGCGTTTTTTTGTTTGTCATCCGTGAATGCAGTCCCCACCCTGTCATCCCCGAATGCTTGTATCGGGGATATGGTTTAAAAAACCAGATTCCCGATTAAACCCTCGGGAATGACAACTTTTGTTTAACCGCAGTTCACTGACATGTTACCGCAATTGAGCTTTTTCTATTGCTCTTCTGTTCTATTCTCAATTGCTCTGGAACCTGAGCAACTAATTGCAGAAGCTCCTAATCCCAAATTTGGGGCAAATCCTTAATTCGATCATAAGAAAATACCGGACCATCTTTGCAGGCATAATACTGACCCAGACGACAATGGCCGCATTTGCCTATACCGCAACTCATATTTTTTTCCATTGACAAATATATATTCTCCGGCGCGTAGCCGATTTTCAGCAGTTTAAAGGTGGCAAACTTCATCATAATAGGAGGCCCGCAGACCACAGCCACCCCCTTGGAAGGAGCGACTTTAAGGTATTTTTTCTCAAGAATCGTGGTGACAACTCCCTGATTGCCTTTCCACTGCTCATCTCCCTTATCCACTGTAACCATGACATCCAGAGATTTTGCTTTACCCCAGGCTTTTTCAACTACTTTTTTATAGATAATATCCTGAGGAGTACGGGTACCGTAACGGACAATGACTTTTTTATAGTTATCCAGATCTGCAAAAAGGGCAAAGAGCAAGGCGCGCAAAGGTGCCAGTCCCACACCACCGCCTACAATGAGAACCTCTTTGTCTTTAAAGTTTTCCAAAGGATACGGTTGACCTAAAGGTCCACGAATACCGATCTGAGCGCCAGGCTGCAAAGCATGCAAACGCTCAGTAACAGTACCCACGCGCATAATGGTAATTTCCATGCGATCTTGAACAGCCGGAGACGAGGAGGGGGTAAAAGGCGCTTCGCCCAGTCCGGGAATTGTCAATTCCACAAACTGCCCGGCTAAAAAGGGAATGGGTTCAGCGGGTTTTAAGAAAAAGGTTTTGATATTATGCGTCTCTGCTTCCACTTTTTCCAGTATAGCAGCAGTAGGTAAATAGAGTTTATAATTCATCGGTTGCCTTCTTTAATACATCACGGATATCTATTTTCCCGGTGCAGGCCTCAATGCAGCGGCCACAACCATCGCAAGCATAACCACCAAGCACTTGAGGAAAGAAATTGAACTTTTTATCAAAACGATTATACAACCGCTCAGCGCGATGAGCGCGGGGATTGGCACCACCTGCGACACGAGCAAAATTTTGATACAAACACGAATCCCACTGCTTTACCCGGGAAGGCTGATTCGCATCACCCTGGCCATCCACCAGTAAGAAACAATGGCAGGTACAGCAGGCAAAATTACAAGCACCGCACTCCACACAGTCATGAGCAAATGATTTCCAAAGATCAGATTCTGCTGTTTTTTGTATTGCAGCCTGAAAATCCAACTCAGGTTTGAGGCCTTTTTCAGCGGATTGTTTTGATATTTGGGCTGATAAATCATGTCTTTTCTTATCTCTAGCCTGAATTTGCGTATCTGAGACCGGGGCTAAAATCTGAGCACATTGCTCCAATAAAGCCTCGCCTCTCGCGCTTCCGCTTTCAATTATATAACCTTCTTTAATGGGTGAAAGGTTGATATCAAACCCAGATTTCGGATAGGGTTGTTCACCAACCACAGTACAGAAGCAAGTGGCTCGACAAGCTGTACAGTCGATGGAGACAATAAGTGTCCTTTCTCGGAGAACGGAATACATAGGGTCAGCAGGTTCTGTTTGCTGCATGACATAATCATGAATGCGAAGGGAATGGAGATCACAATTGTTGACGCCAAGAATTATGCGCTCTTGAACAGAAGGTACCTCGGATTTTTGAAAGAGCATACCTAATGCCTCACGAGGAGGGAAGACTAAAGATTTAAGGGGTTGAACCGGACGATAGGCAGGCAAGGTATGATTACTGGGATCCCATTCACGAACAAATGTTAAATAGAATTGATCTTCAATCACTTGATGCGTGAAGACCAAACGGTCTTGACTTATTATCCGAAACAACTCATCCAACCTATTTTGGGGGAGTAATTTTAGCATGGGCTAAAAGCCTCAGTCGGAGAATAAGAACTATTAAAAAGTGTATCTATTATAAATAAAATAATTTAAAAAAAAAAGTTAAAAATGGGGAATGGGAAATTTTTTTTTGCGGTTTACACGATAAACAAACGATATGACCAGAGTGTGGGATAAAATTGAGATATTGTCAAATGTTGTGTTCTGAAAAAATATATCCCTGGTGCTGACCTCGTTTAAGCAGCCATTGTGAAGGCGTCCATTTATGATCCATCGGCCGGTCGGACCTACTATGGAGCCCAACGGGCAAGCCCGTGGTACCAACTTCCACCTTGCGTCGCACTGTTTTTCGGCAGGCAACATCCCCGCAGCAGGAAGTTCGCATTCCTCGCCGGGCCGGGGTGTCTCCTGCGGAGAGGATGACCGATCTGGACCACTACCCTTAGAAAAAGACCCCCATACCTGGAAAAACCACGAGTCGATGCCACAGGAGGGGACCAAAGCCATCAAATTAAACCCCTGCTCCGGTCCTTGCGGTTTTCCGAGTTCATGGATACCCTGGAAAGCCGCAACCAACAGCCCGACCTGCTGATCATCGACGATTGGAGACTCATGCCACTGACACATACGGCTGTTGACGATCTTTATAGAGCCAGCTCGATAAAAGTTCGTGCTTGATGAAAAGCTACATCACTCTTATAATCTTTCCGGTTCTGGTTTAGGTGATTCAGAGTGGGGGCAAACTTGCCTACCAATGACACTGACGCGTCCTGCTTCGTCACGAATATGCGCGTATATGACCAGGTAAATTTACACTTCCGCTTATACTGCCTTCTGTAATAATCGTAATATTATACTTTTAGGGGTAATTAAATAGGGTTGGTTTTTAGCTAATTATTTGCGACTATGGGTTTTGAAATTCCAAAAAGTAAAGCAGAATTGAAAAAAAATAATATGGATAAATAAAATGCTTTAAAATAAATAGTATTATTATAATTGTAAAAATTTGGCAACAAAGCATATAAAAAGGCAAGAATATCTAGTTAGCAGGGAAACATTCGTGATTATTCTTCTTGATATAATTATTGAAAAACTTTATTAGAATGATTTTCTGTTTTTCATCATTCAGCGAAATCCAATTATTTAATAATTCCAAAACAATTAATTCTGTGGAGCCCGACGGACAAACCCGTGGGGCTCCATTTTCTTGTGCCCGGCAGAGGGCGCTCGATTATGAAAAAAATCATGAATTGTAGGGAACGGTCGCGACCGTTCCCTACGAATGGGATTACCTTAGGTCGCGACCGTTCCCTACGCCGAAGTCCTTTACCTACCGGACTGGGTAAAGTATCTGCTGGACAACAGGGGTATCCATTACGAGGTGGAATCTCAAAGAAACCGCAGACAAAGCGCCGGCCGGCGAATAAAAATCGCATGAGGCAGCCGGCGCGGATGAGACACCCCTTATCGCCAAAGTCAAATACCCATCTCAGGCATAAGCGTGAAAGCAAGTGAGCATTACCCAGGGATGCTGGTGAAGCTAAAACCGCAAAGAGGCGGTGCGAGGGATTGGCCGAAAAAGGATAGATGAACACTCAGAAGCCGGAAAAAAATAAAAAAAAGATCATTTACTAAACCGGTTGAATAAATTAGAATTTCCTCAAATGAATTTGTATTTGGAAAAAATGTAAATAAAAAAGTGAGAGTGCAAGAATATGAAAAAAAGCAACATACTAGAATGGCTGAAAGAAACCAAAGAGCAAAAGTTGAATGAACTGTGGTCAGAAGCAAATCACGTTAGAAAAAAAAATGTTGGGCAAGATGTACACTTGCGAGGATTGCTTGAGATATCAAATTATTGTTCTCGTAATTGTTGGTACTGTGGTTTGCGAGCTGAGCGTAAGGACCTTACACGCTACCGAATGAGAGAAGATGAAATACTACAGTGTGTAGAAAAACTGAGTAAGTTTAAATATGGGACCATAGTTATACAAAGTGGTGAGGATCAGCTAATTACATCACGCAGTATAATTAGAGTAATATCATGGATACGAGCCAATACGGATCTTGCCATCACTTTATCCCTGGGTGAGCAGTCAAGAGAGACCTTGAAAACGTGGAAGCAGGCCGGAGCGGACAGATATTTGCTCCGGATAGAGACAACCAACCAAAAATTGCTTGAAAAAATACATCCTGGATTTCCCTATGGAACCAGAATGGACTGTATCCATAGGATAAAAGATATTGGTTATGAGGTAGGATCAGGAATAATGATTGGAATACCAGGTCAGACCTATGAAATGCTAGAAAAAGATATAATTTGGTTTCAAGATATGGATCTAGATATGATTGGAGTAGGACCATATATTCCACATCCTGATACGCCTTTGTATAATGGAGAAATAATCGAAAATAATGTGATAGGGTCTGAATTAATGACCAACAAAGTGATTGCATTAGCAAGAATTTTATGTCCTCAAGCAAATATTCCGTCTACCACAGCACTGGCTACCATAAATACGCAGTCAGGACGGGAAACCGCTTTATCCAGAGGTGCCAATGTGGTCATGCCTAATGTTACGCCTGTTAAATATAGACAATATTATGATATTTATCCGAGCAAGGCATGTATTCATGAGACTGCAGAAATTTGCCATACTTGTATAAAAAACAGGATTATTAAGACAGGTAGAACTATTGGTACTGGCAAAGGAAGCAGAAATCGAAAGTTATAATGTTACTCTATTTGGAATATCATTATTTAAACATATTATGATATTTGGATGTTATTAATTAATAAAATTAGTGTATACATCTGTTGTTCCACTATATGAATATCATTTAAAACTAAGCTAAAAAAGTGACACGTAGGTGCACACATGAATTAAATACTATATTTAATTATTTAATTTAACTCGATATATCAAATTATCTAAATAATAGTAAAAATAAAACTATAAAGTGATTACTTAAATAAATTAATAAGTTATCCGCATTTTTAACTCTATTTCATACTTTAGGCATATGCATAAGCGTTTTTAAAATTAAAAACTAGTGTAGTGTCTCCAAAATATGGGTACATTTGATTTTATGCTTCTATCGTCATCTATGAAAAAGCATGTCAAGAGATAAAAGTACCCTTGCTGTCAAAAACAGCATTTTTTTCTGTCTTTGACTTGCGTCCTTCCACTTATGAACGACCAAACCATTTTGATCTCGATACAACCGCTTCTTTTTACTTCTTGAAACACCGGCCTTGCTTTTCCTTGACCATGTTTAGATTTTATCCGTCTGATTAAGACGATCCGTTTTCAGTCATCTATCGTGGCTCTCATCATATGACGGAGCAGGGTCACTTTCGATGTAAACGGGGGATGATCACAGTCTCTGGACCCCGGCTGCAATCATGCCGGGGTGACGTCTGATGAGCGACAATCAAAATTACC
>JAGLMY010000296.1 GCA_023139775.1 bacterium | reverse complement strand
GGTTCCGGCTTGTCCGGGTTAGTGGTAATGTCTTAGGGACGCAAAAAATTAATGGTTTTTAATCGTTCCAACAAAGATCCTTTGGTGCTTCCCTCTCCCAGGGATAAATCCGAAACCACAACTTCTCCAATAATTATTTTACGATCTTTTTTTGGTTTGTCCAACACCCGATACGCCCAAATATCATGTATCGCGTAGTATATATCTCCTTCGCTCCCAAGATAAAGCATGATATGTCCGGGAAATTGCAGCAGCACCGGATGCTTGATCTTGTTCAGTTTTGCTTGTCTTTGCCGCGTATTGTTCTTCCTGGCAAACGTATACCGGCCGCTTCCTACCCTGGCTTGGGACGACGAATTGCGAGGCAAAATAAATCCCATGGTGGCATACACATCCATTATCACTTGTGAGCAATCCCGGTACTCATTCATCCCGCCCCAAGCGTATGGTGTGTGTAGGAGTTTGAACGCCTGTTGACATATATTACGTGGCGTATATGCCAAGTACCCTTGGTGCACATCCGCTGCTCGGGAAATATATATTTTCCGACGAATAATATCACCGTTCTTCTTTTTTTTCGGAAATCCGACAACATAATATGCTTTCGTTCTGCCCAGCAAGGGACACACGGTTCCCATATAGAGTTTCTCCGCCACTATGGTGGTGCCGGGCGCTTCAACTGCTTCCACCTTATGTCCGGTAATCACAAGAAAACGCTTAGGCTTGATATACCGCTCCAATTTTTTTGGATTGCAGTCTTCTAAAATATCACTCCGTTTTATCCAGCCACGACAATACGCGGTGACCACAAATACCCAGGCTTGATCACGACTGCTGTGCATAATGGCCAGGGGTTGCAGAGCCCTGACTGAGGAGACTTGTACAATGTCAAAATTTACATTCCAACGCTTTCCGGTGACTAAAAGCTCAGTCGGATAATATCGCACATTGGTTCTTCGCAGGGTGAGTCCATATCGAACCGGATTGTTTTCCTGAATGGCGTTCAGATTCAGGTTGTCATCCAAAGCGGCAAATGTTTTCTGACAAATCGGCTCTCCTCCACTATCCCACCGCTGTTTGCGTTTGATCCGTTCGGTCTCGTCTTTGAGATAAGTATATAGTGTATACCCTTCCAATATACCCGGGCTATAGGCTGAAGGACGTTCCAAATTCCATTCCCACTCCGGATTGTCCTCTCCGGGTCGATCGACCTCCACATAGCGATAATCCCATAATTTATCCGTAAACACATTGGTCAACAAACCCCGCGTGATATTTTTGCGATTGATTTTCCTGATTTGCTTTTTTGTGAGCAATAAGTGATCGCGAAAAATATATTTGTTTATCCAATATTCGGGCTGATCCATTTCCAAAGTACAATTAAACAACGGCAGTGTTGCCCGCTCTTGATAAGGCGGGCCTGCTGGAATCTGCAGCGAAGCGCAACCAGACAGATTGACGAGCAAAAAGCAGAGGATAATATATTTTCGCAACACTCGGTTACTCCTTTGGCGCCGGCATCTGCAAAAAAATTTAAATAATAAATTTATTATAGCAACTTTTGTATGTTGGAGAAAATTTTTTTAACTTCCTTCCCGGTTGTCACCAGGTAAATCCCTATATTTTTCCACCCTCTGCTTACAGAAACAATTTAGCCTTGCTCTGTCCAGTTGGTGTCATCCCCTCCGCAGGACATCCCGGGCTTGCCCGTGGGGCTCCCTAATATGATATTGCTTCATTTTAGTGAATAATGTTTTGTAATCAATTTCCAACCAGCGAGCGGTTTTAACCTTGTTCCCGCCACTTTTTTCCAATGCTCGCTGGATTAATTCCTTTTCTAAGTGGGAAATCACTTCGCGGGAAACTTCTTTCATTGGCCGGTTTTGCTCTAAATTCGCCTGAATGAAAAAGGCAGCTGGCCGGCTGTTGGCGGCAATTTCCTTGGACAAATGCTCTGTACGTACGCAGTCAAAAGCAAAAATAACCGCCCGTTTAATAGTTGACTGCAATTCACTTATGTTTCCCGGCCAGGAGTACGCGCACAAGCATGCTTCTGCTTCCGGGGACAGGGTGACTACGTTTTTCTTAAACACTTGGTTATATTTATCTAAAAAATATTTACTCAACATTCGGATATCCTCACCACGTTCCCTTAGCGACGGGACTTGCAGCGAAAACTCGTTTAGGCGATAATACAAATCCTGATGAAATTTACCCTGCTTCATCATCGTTCTCAGATCCTGCTGACTGGCAGCAAGCAGCCGGATGTCCAACGACTTTGAAGCACGGTCTTCTTTTAATCCCATATCTTGTTCCTCTAAAAATAACGCCAATTGCGTTTGCGCTGAGTAGGATAATTGTTCAATATCCTTAATAAAAAGCGTACCCACCGTCGCTTTGGCTAATAGTCCGTTACTTTTCATAGGATAACCCGCAGCTTCGGTCATTTCCTTGCCAAACAGTATCGCTGCTGTATCTTTTTTTGCCAACAGACTACAATCCATGCTGATAAAAGACATCTGTGATCGACTACTACTGGCATGTATCGCATGGGCTATAGACTCTTTCCCGGTTCCGCGTTCACCCAGGATGCAAACAGAAATCGGATTTTGACTCACCTGCTCTATTTGCTGACGAATATTGACTATTGCCGGGCAGTCCCCGATGATTTGGTCCGCATCCCCTGCTTCCTGAATTTGCCGCTTCAGAGTTGTTACCTCTTGGGCCAATTTTCTGGTATGCAGAGCATTTCTTATAGTAATCATTGCCTCGTTAATATTCACTGGTTTTAATAAGAAATCGTAGACCCCAAACCCACAGATATCACTTAAATTCTCTCGTGTGTGTGTTGAAGTAAGCATTATTATTAGGGCGCTTTGATGAACTTGCCGCACTTTAGCAATCAGAGACGTTCCGCATAAGTCCGGCATGCGCAATTCCAGTATGACGATCTCCGGATGTTCTTGAGCCACTATTTCTAATCCGGTTTGCGCCGTACTTGCCCTAAGTGCGATTTGCCCTTCTGACTCAATCACTTTTACCAGCTGCTGGCAGCTTTCTACGTCAAAATCCAGTACTAATATTTTCAATCTTTGCTTGCTTCTCATGGCGTTTTTTTATCCTTGGATTGGAAATCAAAGCATTAGTTACTCTATTCAGAATAACCACTTATTTTTCTGTAGCTTCTTACTCTTCTTGATTACTATTAGTATGAAACCCCTGCCGCTTTCTAAAAACACCTTTGTTTTATTCGGTTTTTATTCTGTTCTCATTGTGAATCAATAATAATTGATTTTTAAACGTCCCGCACCACATACCTGGTTTGAAATAAAAATCCCACAGGCGTGCGCCTGTGGATTTTTATCAATATTTATACGTTTTGGAAAAACACTTCCCAATCTATCTGTTTTCTATTATTAATCATAAGCACCTTGATCAACCTGCCACCAGGGAAAATATAGTCTCCATCTCATTTTCGGACTCCTTAAGGCCGCTCGCAATTTTTGTCGCGGGTCTTCATTACCATGTAGATATATCGCTCTTGGTTGAATTTGATATCCCACTGTTTCTGCAGTGCGTAAATGACCTGGTTCCCAAGTCAGTGATTGTAGTCGCCTGGATCGCATTGTACCCCTCTCCGCAAAGAATGCTTATTCTGTTTTTAAACGCCACCAGGGAAAAAAGTCTGCAATTTGCCAGTCATTGTCAACTCGCTTGACTGTACTGGATTGCTGGTAATAATCTGATCGATGTACAGTGGTTTTTTTCCATAGAAGCGCTGGGTGTGTGCTACCTTCCGGATACCAAGCCAGACGCCCAGGTACTGTTTGGTTAATTTCTCTTGGCATGATCATCCCCCCGTACACTTCAATAAAGCAAAATGCATGCCTGCTTTTTTCCATTTTACCTTCGTCGAAAAACTTTAAATATCAATCGTTTTTTTGACTGTTCTTTTTTACAGCTAAACTTTGCTCCTGAAGTATGTAACCAATTCCACACTTCAGGAGCTTTCACTATGGAATGCACTACCCTGTTCAATATTTAGAATTTAGAATCCGGTTATTGGCGCTAAAAACGATCGCCTAGGAGTGTGAGCAATTAGTCGGTTTTTTGTAATATATTAGCCGTTCGGTAGTTACGTCTACTTGCTTGAAAAGCCCTGAGGTCTGGTTCTTTTTTCAAAAAAGCGAGGTTTCAGGAAATACCACTATTATTAATAAGTTTTAACCGGCTTCGTACTATGATTACGCTAGCTGTTCCCGATTACTATTTAATGCCGTTAGCGTTTTGAAAAAAGAACCAGACCTCAGGACTTGCACTGAACAGCTAATATATTACGATTTTTTTAATTTCTGAGCAATTGAGTTTTTTTATTGCTCTATTGGCCAATTGGTGAATTGTAAACACAAGTGCAACATTACGGGATTAAAAAAAGAGTCCCTTTACTCAACAAAACCTGATAGCGTGTAGGTGTGAACCAAACACTAAAACCAGGGGAGCAAAGGCACAATAAAAAAGGGCTAAGGAGTTTTGTCTCCCCAGCCCTTTTTCAATAGCTACGCCTTATCCCTTATGCAAACGATCCAATTTTTTCAGATCCTCGTCCCGGCCCAGGATCACCAGGGTGTCATCCTTGCCAACCTCATGATCCGGGGTAACCAAAACATCATAATACGCTTCCTCGTGACCCACACCTTCTTTATCCAGCTCCAACTTCCTGTGTTTTAAGGCGATCACATTCACATTGAACTTATTACGCAATTTGGTCTCGCGCAGGGTTTTACCAATAATATCCGCCGGCGCCGGCACTTCCACCACAGAAATCCCTTCCGCCAACTGGAAATAATTCAGAACTCTGACTGCTGTGAGTTCACCAACCAAGTCAATGGCAGCTTCCCTTTCCGGAAACACAACCCGGTCAGCTCCCACTTTGTCCAGAATTTTCGCATGCAGAAGATTAGTAGCTTTGGCAATAATTTCCGGCACATCCAATTCCTTTAAGATCATCACAGCCAAAACCGAGGCCTCAATGTTTTCACCGATAGACACGATGGCTGAATCCACGGCATCTACACCGGCAGCGTGTAAGGCTTTGACATCTGTTACATCAGCAGTAAGGGATTGGGTAACCAGATCTGACATTTCTTCAATACGTTCGGAATTGCTATCTATAGCCAATACTTCTACTTTGGCGCGAATCAACGCTTCAGCTACATTTTGCCCGAAATTACCAAGTCCCAAAACAGCAAACGAACGCCGTTTTTTAGATTCCATTCGCGTGGACAATGGCCGCACTGATTTTAACCAATCGTCAAATTTAAACCAATCCAGATCCTGTTTTACAGTATTTTTGCCATTGGCTTTGGCACCTGCGGCTTTACCGCTCTTTTTCTTTTTGGACGCGCTCATCCGATACTCACTCTCCCCTCAGGATATTTCACTTGTGGATGCTGGGACTGGAAGGCTGCTGCCAGCCCCAAAGTTAATGGTCCTAAACGACCGATAAACATGGTGATTACAACCAATAGTTTTCCCGGGGTGGAAAACAAGGCGGACAAGCTGAGATTTCCGCCATCCCCCAAGGACAAACCCACGGTCCCTATGGCTGATGCCATCTCAAATAACACCTGCCCAATACTACGATTCTCCAACAACTCTAAGGTTAGCGTTAACCCTATCAAGCTAATGCTCATAACCACAAAAATCATTAACGCTTTGAAAATCGTCTCAGCGTTTATACGGCGGTGAAAAGCAGTTACTTCATTTTTTCCGCGAAGTGTGGCCCAAATTGCCATGATAACAATCGCGAAAGTGGTGGTCTTAATCCCGCCTCCGGTTCCTCCGGGCGAGGCGCCTATAAACATCAGCGGGATCAACAGCGTCTGGGAGCGAAACGCCAACGCGCTGGTATCCTGAATATTAAAACCAGCAGTGCGAGCCACTGAAGATAAGAAAAAAGCCTGTCCCCAATTCATCTCCGCGGTAAAATACAGCCCAATCGCTCCCAGCACGCTAAGCGCGAGGGTTGTAATTAATACAATTTTGGTATGCACGGATATTTTCTTGCGCTTACCGCGCAGAATATAAATAAACTCATGAAACACAAAAAATCCCAGCCCGCCTAAAACAGCCAAAAACAGAATGGTTGTTATAACCACAGGATTTCCACCCTCGCCCATTAAATTGTCGGAAAACAGGCAAAAACCGGCATTGTTGAAGCCTGAGACGGCATGAAACACCCCCAGCGCCGCTGCCCTGCCAAACGTATGGTCACCTAGGAACGAAAACGTAATCACAATCGCGCCCAGCAATTCCGCTCCGAGGCTGACAAATATCACGTTGCGTACAAAGCGTCCCATGCCTTCTGTGGTATCCAAATTCAAGGCCTGTTTGATGGTTGCTCTTTCATTTACTCCCATTTTTCTTCCCAATAATACTGCCGCGGAAGTAGCTAATATCATATACCCCAAGCCGCCCACTTTAAAAAGCAGAAGAATAACACCCTGGCCAAAAGGAGTGAACGCGGTAGCTGTATCGCGTACAATCAGCCCGGTAACGCAGACTGCCGAGGTGGCTGTAAACAAGGCATCCACCCAAGTAATGGATTGATCCTTAGGCACTGACCAGGGCAAAAGCAGCAGTAATGTTCCCAAGAGAATAATAACCGCAAAAGACAGAACCAAACGCTGCGGTGGAGAGCTGCCAAGGGTTTTTCCCCCTGCTGCCGCACGGCGCGCGGTAAATATATCTTTTATGAATTCTTCCGTTGTTTTCATGATTTCACCGTCGGAACAGTATCTTGCGCAATAAAAATCCTTTCGCTTTTAAATTTCCACGCCCAACGAACTAATAAAAAATATCCGACCGGACGAATCCCATTGCCAAATTGATCAAGCAATAAGTGGTGGAACAAACCAAAAGCCAGACCACCGGTGATGGCAGGAGCCACACCCAACCAGGCCGCGCCTGCCAATATAAGAATATACTCTATACCATGAAAAAACAGGTATAAACGCGGTTCTTTATAGTTCATCCAAAACTCAAAAAAATCCCGAATAGAAACCCATTTCCGGCGAATCCCGAAATATTCAACCACATGATCCAAATCCACCAGTACTCCGCTGAACACAGAACAAGCGGCAGCCTGCCAGGAGCCCAGTAGGCTGCCTACCAGCACACCACCGATGATTGATACTGTTACATGAACACTAGGTCGCATAGGTAGTCTCTCTATTTGAACAATTCGTCAGATTCCGGCACATGGTCGGTCTTTAACCGGGAGGTTTCCCAAGGATACACAGACAGCATTATACCTGTTACCAGGGTGGCAATCAGCCAGGTCACTCCAATACCTAACAGTGCGCTGACCGAATATCCTCCATAGCCTTTACTGAGTTCCGTATACAGGGAGCGGACCAACATGACCAGTAAAATGGCAGGAGTAAGATACTTTATCATAAAATCCCATACCCAGGTCAATTTAACCCGGGCTGTCGCATTAATATGGTTGCGGAGCACCTTGGTTTTCAAAACATATCCCACCACTAAACACTCCAGCAAACCGGCCAGGACCAAACCATATTGATTCAGGAAATGATCTACAATATCCAGCCAAAACAGACCTCCACCGGTTGTGAAAATAAGGGACCCAAATAAACCAATCATACACAAGGCTGTCACAATCCATTTCCGGGCAAGCTTAAATTTATCCATAATCGCACTGGTCAGCGCCTCAACAATCGAGACCCCGGAAGAAAGGCCGGCCACGGTCAGGGCAGAGAAAAAGAGCACACCAAAGACTTCACGCAAAAACGGGAGCTTGGATATGGCTTCCGGGAAAACCACAAATGCCAGGGTAGGCCCGGATTTAATCACCTGATCAATTGGCAGACCTTTGGAATACGAGAGATATCCCAATATTGAAAAAACAGCAAACCCGGCCACAAACGAGTACAAACAGTTGGTCAAGGCGACAATCCAGGCATTTTGCACCAAGTCTGTCTTTTTGGGCAGATAACTGGCGTACGCGATCATAATTCCAAAAGAAATGGACAAAGTAAAGAAAATTTGACCATACGCTGCCATCCAGACTTTAAAATCGAGTAACTTTCCCCAATTGGGCTTTAAGTAATATTCAATTCCTTTGGCTGCTCCGGGCAGGGTTAAACCCCATACCACTAATATGATCGTAGTAACCAACAAAACAGGCATAAATATTTTGCACGCCCGTTCAATTCCCCGGTGTACTTCCTGGTAAGTAATAAACCAGGTCACAAACCACATGAGTGCAGTGGCTGTCGCAATGATCCCTTGCAGACCACCCAGCTCACCCGGACCTTTGGTAATGCCTAAAAATTGGTTCAGAAAAAAGTCCTGCGTATCACTGCCCCAGGCCAGATTAAAGGAAAAAATCGTGAAGTTCGCGCACCAGCCAATAACCACTTGATAATAAAACATAATGCCAAACATAACAAAAATGGGCATCCACCAGCCCAGCCATTCCATCCGCCGGCTCAGCTTGGCAAACGCCAAGGGCGCTGAGGCTTTTTCACGGTGACCCAGACCATATTCCAGCATCAGCAAAGGAATACCTGCTGAAAAAAGCGCCACAAAATAAGGAATCAGAAACGCTCCGCCGCCATTATCATAGGCCATATAAGAAAAACGCCAAATGTTTCCCAGCCCAATGGCTGAGCCAATGGCTGCCAGAAGAAATCCCCAATTTGACGAAAAAATACCGCGTTTGTGTTCAGTTGAGGAAGTGTTCATAAATCCCCTTTAAAAATAACAAAGCAGGCCGCGAAAACTTCTTCACAGCCTGCACTTAATGCTTAAGGTGAAATGATACGCACTAACCTAAACCCTGTCAAATGGAAAAACGAGAATTTTGGAACATGTCAGTGATGGTACTGGGAGCCTTGTCGAATTTTACTCTTTCTCCCCCTTTTGTAAAGGGGGCAGGGGGGATTTAATCAATAAAACGCCCACTTTTATAATAAAATCCCCCTCAATCCCCCTTTTTAAAAAGGGGGAAGAGTGTTTAAAATCCGCTTTTGTGCCTAAATCCAACAGGCTCCTAGCAAACCTGAAAAACCTTTCTAGTACCATCACTGATATGTTACGGAATATTATAATCAGTTAGTTTCAGTTGCGGAAAGACTGTTTTTTAAAAAAGCCTTTTTAGCCGTCATCCCGGCTAAAATCATGCCAGGCGGTTTTCAAAATGGTATCCCCGGAATGAATTATAATTATAACTAATAACCCCACTCTTCATGCGCCAATGGTGTGCTGTTCAATATCTTTTTCTGCATTTCCCATTTGGGATAAAACTTGTCCATATATGCTTTGAATTTATCATTATGCAGGCGTTCGAGCAGATGAATCATTTCATGAACAAGAATATACTCAAGACATTCTATTGGTTTCTTGGCTATTTCAAGATTGATCCAGACACGTTTGTCTTTTATATTGCACGTTCCCCAGCGGGTGCGCATTCTTTTAACGCTCCAGTCATTTACTTTAACACCAATGACCTGCTCCCATTTGGTAATCAATTCGGGTAATTGCTTTTTCAGATGATCACGATACCATTCATAGAGCGCAAGCTCTCGATTCTTTCTTGTTGTTCCGGGGTTGACATACAAAATCAATTTCGTATTATTCTTCATCACAACTTCATGCCTTCCATAACGTTCATTAACTTCGAGCAAATAACGTCTTCCCATGAAATAATGGCTTTCACCGGATACAAATTCCCTGGCTGATTGTCTGGGTTGGTCTATAAACTTCGACTGATGTCTTTTTATCCATCTCATTCTGGTAATAATAGCCAATCGGACGTTATCATCATCCAGCTGATTAGGTACTGCAACTCGAATTCTGCCATTTGGCGGATACACAGCCAAATGAAGATTTTTAATTGGTTTACGTACCACTTCCACTTCAAGATTGCTTACTGTAATGAAATGTTTGCTAGTACTCATGCTGATTAACCACCAATTCAAATATTGCTTCTACCAGGCTATCTTCTGCACTATCCCCACCTAGTTCCTGACGAATAGCACTACGTACTTCCCGTTGTTTGAATCGATTAGACCTAAATCCTTCACGTACGGTATGGCGGACAACAGTATCAATCCGAATTGCCAATTCCTCATTTTTATCCAAGTTATCATAAAGTGCACGTTGGGCCGGAGTATTCATAGACGTCGGATAGCCTGATGTTTTCTCGGGTTTTTTTAACCGCTCAGCTAATTCCTTAATACGTTCCAGATATTCTTCGTATCGCAGTGCCTGTTCTTTCCTCTCTTTTATCAATGCTTCCAATAATTTTGACAAATTCTCATAATACGCAGGATTGGTTGAGTACTCATCAATAATAACTTTTCGAAAATTATTTTCAATTGTATCAGCCATGGCTTCCTGATTATCACGAATAGACTTAGGCAGTTTGTTAAGACCATCAAGACCATTCTCAACAATTAGTTCTACCAGCCCCAGCTCTTCAAATTCTGATATTTTTTTACTTTCATCTGCCTGTACATACGTATCAAGCAGATGGCGCATGGCAGGTTCAAAACGTTTCATGTCAAGGTAATCACCACTAGCGATTTTTATTTCCTCACGAACTTTACTGTAATAAGTTACTTCTTCTTTAATTGTCTTTATTTCCTCATCATTATATCCGGCATCTTTCATCTCATTTGCCAGATTGGCATACGCTCTTATAAATGATGCAACAAGTTTATAAAGCACAACACGTTTTGATTCGTTTTTCTTCAAAGCATCTTTATCATCCTCAGGTAAAGAGCAAAAATAATGAATATAATCGGAAATATTTCTTGGCATAGCCACAGGTTCACAAAGTGCTTTAACAGCTTCACGTACTTCATCCAATCGTTCTTTGCCTTTTTCCAATCGATCTGACAGAAGCCCTGCTACATCTTCTTTGTCATATCCGGCAAATGCATCCCCGGTATAATCATTGAGCGCACCACATAAGCTATTGAACAAATCTTTATAATCAATAATATAGCCATATTCTTTATCTTCACCATCCAGGCGGTTAACACGACAGATGGCCTGAAATAGACCATGATCATGCATAGACTTATCAATATAAAGATAGGTTGCAGAAGGCGCATCAAAACCTGTCAATAATTTATCCACTACAATTAGAAGACGCATCTGGCCAGGTTCATCAACAAACCTTTTTTTCACCTCTTCTTCAAATTTTTCCACTTTGGACATTGCTTTATCCGCTGATTCATCAAAATAATCTGCCAACATTTTGCGATAGATCTCATACTGTCTCAATTTTTCAGTCATACCTTCGCCTGATTCTTCCAGCTTAATATCCGCAGGTGATGGTTTGTAACTGGTGATGATGGCACATCTTCCTGCCAGATCGGTTTTGGTAAAAAGTTCAAAAACTTTGCAAGCCTGATAAATGCTGGAGCATACAAGCATGGCATTACCTCCGCCATTCATTAAACGAGGTTTAAGTGCCATATCAAGCAGAATATCGGCAACGATCTTTTCAAGTCTATTCTGACTTGAAAGAATTTTTTGCATGGTTCCCCATTTTTGTTTTAGCTGAAATTTGGCCACATCAGTAAGATTTCTGGTTTTGGCTTTAAACCATTGATCTATTTTGTCTTTCGACGTTAGACTTTGGTCAATGTCTCTGGCCTCATAACACAAATCAAGAACAACTTTATCGTTTACCGCTTCGTCATATTTGTAAGTATGAATATAGGGACCAAAGGTTTCTATACTCATTTGCTTATCAGTTCTTAAAAGCGGTGTACCTGTAAAGCCTATACTCATACTATTAGGCAATATTTCTTTCATGGCTTTATGCAATATACCTGATTGGGTACGATGACATTCATCAATAAATACAAAAAGTTCACCCTTAGGCTTAAAATCTTTTTTTAGAAATTTATTAAGCTCAGCAATATATTGCTCCATAGCTTGATCTTCTGTTCTGCCAAATTTGTGGATTAACGAACAAATAAGCCAGGGTTTGGTACTATTGAGATTATCCATAAGATCGGAACCGCTCTTTGTTCTGTAAATTTCTTCATCAATTCCAAAGAAAACACCTTCGATCTGCTCATCCAATTCTGTTCGATCCGTAATGATCAATACTCTGGTATTGGTAACATTTTCACGAATCCACTTGGCTAGCCAAACCATGATCAGACTCTTACCAGATCCTTGGGTATGCCAGATAATGCCGCCTTCGCGCTTTTTAACATGATCTTGTGCTGCTTTTACACCATAGTATTGATTGTGACGCGAGACCTTTTTTATGCCTTTATCAAAAACAATAAAATCATGAATCAATTCCAAAAATCGCTTTTTATTACAAAGCTGGGTTAAATCACGATCAAGGAGATTGGCAATATCACTGGATGCTTTCCATTTGAGGTAATACTTTTCCTGTGTTTCGATCGTTCCATAGCGCAAGCCTTGGGTATCATTGCCGGCCATAACCAATTGCATGGTCGTAAAAAACGGCCTGATAAATTCTTTTTTTTGATTATCCAGATTTTGACGGATGCCGTTTTCCAGGGTTACGCTGGAGCGTTTGAGCTCGAGAATGGCAAGGGCAATACCATTGACATACAGCACAATATCCGGCCTTTTGTTATACTTGCCAAGTACAGTTACTTCTTCCGCTATGGCAAAATCATTCTTTTCCGGTTCTTTCCAATTAATCAGCCATACTGTCTGATAGTTATCACCTGCGCCTTCTCTGACCTTAACACCATAGCGCAGCTTACTATAGACTTCTTTGTTGGCATCATAGAGATTGCGGCCGTCACCAATAGCTGATGCTTTATCCAAATCATAGAGCGCTTTATTGATCAGTGTCTCATTAACACCCTGCTTAGCAAGCCAATGCTTTAATATCTCAGGTTCAATATTGCGGTTATCAGGCCTATCTTTCCAATCACCAAGATAGCGATAATTCAGTTGTTTGGTAAAAAGCTCAATTACCCGGTTTTGTGTGTGTCGTTCAGTTGCCAATGATGACCTCCTATTTATCGCCCAGCTTTTTTCTTTTATCTTGTTCAAGGTAATTCTGTTTTGATACCACACTTCTGCCTAATTCTTTTTCTGTTGCTTTGCGGGCATTGCCGGCAACTTTTCCGCCTCGTTTGGCGACTTTTTTATTTTTCTCAAAGGTAGTGGGTTTTTCTTTTTTTGAAATCTCGGTTGTAACGCGCTCGCCCAACATATTAAAGATCAATTCCAGATCATCCATGTGATCCCGTAAATTGGCTTTTGATTTTTCAGGAATATTTTTATGCTTCATATATCCAGTTGGTGTCATGCCAAAAGTTGCTTTTGAAATCTCGGCAGTTAAAATAGAAAACTCTTTTTGACCTTCAATTCCCCGCTCTTTCCACTCATCAGTCAGATTCTGACGAATGGCAATACCCCTAAGTCGTTTATCTATCCAATCCTTTGGGTATCCTTTTTGTTCGTATATTTCTTTCATCCGCTGTTGAGCCAACTCGGGATTTTCGATTTCATCAAGCCTGTCCTGTCCAACCTGAGCCAACCAGCGTTTGAATGGTTCAGCTTTTTGGGAGGGAATTGACTGGATCAAGCGCAAAGCACTTTTGGTATTCACACAGTCAGTTTGACGCATTTTCCCATCCTCGGCAGGTAATTTCAACTGTACCCAAATTGGGGACAGTTGAAGCTGAATAAACTCTCTTTCCTTCAATTTGCCCCAATATTGCCTTGGTGTAGGGCTTTCGGTTAGCGCTGAGATAATATCCACCACCGAATAGTACCACTCATCTTCATACCATAGCCTTCGAATTTCCTTACTTTGAAAAATCACAAGTTTGTCAGTATGTTCTTTTGACATCTTTACATATTCCTCCTCTATGTAGAATTTTTGGTTCTACACAGTTAGCCCGATATTTTTAAATTTCCTTGCAATATTTATCAATTATCCTCGTTTTTCCGGTAAGTAATTCCTGCATCATGCCCTGCTTAATCGCCTTGGTCTTAGCACGCCGCGCTTCTAAAGCTGTTATATCAGCATCCATGTCTGAAAGAACGGAAGCAATGGCGGATTGTTCGCTTTCATTTCTTGGCAACGCAATTTTGAAAACAGACAAATCTTTATTTGTAAGTTGATTTATTGTCGCACCCATGACTTCATTTATCTGTCGTTGAATAATATTTGATTGAAATTGATAAAAAATATATTGGCTATATTTACTTCTATATAAAGACATAAATGCACCAAATGCACTCCCAACCACATGCTTATTAATTAGAGCGCATTTACCTATTAACTGGCGGCTTCCATTTCGCACACAAATAAGAATGTCACCTTCTCTTACCATTACTCGATCCGGCAGATTCATCTCTACAAACACATTATCTTCAAATGCCAATTTACCATTTTGAACATTCGAAGAACGAAGAACAAGTACGCCATAATCTTTTACATCTCTCGGACTATACGTCAATCCTATTAAGCTGCAACCAACATCACCTAGCGGTACATTGTCCCAATCTTCTGGTATCTCTCCAACCTCTGTCTGTTTATATCCTTTTCCTTCACCAAACCCCGGCAGGCGTTTTTTGCCTGTCAGCAGTTGCTGCATGGTGGCAATTTTGATGGCGCGTTTTTTGGTGATGAGTTTATCGAGGGATGAAATCAGATCATCAATATCAGAAAGCGCAGTGGCGATTAAACGTTGTTCGGACGTTTCTTTTGGAAACCCGACCGGTAATTGATGCAGTATACTTCCTTTTATTCCTTTAGCCGTACTTCCTGAAGAATGATCACCTAATATTTGTTGAAATACATCTGACATTAAATAGTACTTCAAATAATCATTACGAAGTAAATCCGCATTAGCTCTATATTTAATAACCCTCTGAGCTAATGCAACATTCTCTTTATCAACTTCAGCAACATTACCTAATGGCGCTTCAGTTGTTATTAACACATCACCTTTTAAAGGATATCCACGTCTCATTATTGTTTGATACTCTTTTTCGGAAACAAATTCCTCTGATATTGAATAATCAATAAATCCAAAACGAATATTTTTAGCGGTTACAAGTACGACGCCATCTTTTGTCTTTCTTGGCGTTTTACCTCTATAATCAACATAATTTGTACATCGATTTATAGGAAGTGTCTCCCAACCCTCCGGAATCTCTCCAACCTCTGTCTGCTTATATCCTTTTTTCAATTGTCCATTATCCATTGTCAATTCCATTGAAGTCCCATCTTCTTCAGATGCGCATCAACCTTAACACTTAATGTTTCCACTTTTTCCACCAATTGCGCTAGTGGTTCGGCATAGCGTTCTTCCAGCACTTTAATCCTTGTTGCCAATTGCTGGGTAATGCGTTCGATCTCGGACTCAATGGATTCTTTCATCGTAGCCAGCCATTTGTCTTCTATAATTAATGTTTTGATTTCATCTATTGTTACTTTTTGATATTTGGCCAACACTTTTTCACCAAGTACTTTCTGTGCTGTTTTTATTTTATTACTGGCTTCTGTTTCTTTTTCCATGAGTTCATGGCATTTGGTTAGGACAGCCATTTCTTCCTGATTGTCTTCCTGGTTTTTGACTTCTGCAATTGTTGTTTTTAGAGTAGCTTTAGTTATTTTGCCTTTATCATTCTTGGCATCTTCCAGAACGCTCTCTTCTCCGCTATGTTCTTCTATAAAAGATTCCAGTTCCTGGGTAATCGTATCTTTATCTGATTGCAGTTCATCAAGTGCTTGCTGCTCTTTGCTAAAGAACCGATTAACAATAAGCTGCGGCGGAATAAGGTCCATTTTGAATTTCAGTTTATCAATAATCAGGTCCGGTGTTTCTTTTTGCTTTTCGCCGTTTTTCGGTTTTTCTAGTTTTCGCACTTGTTTGCCTGCTTGCCAGCCATCCTGGACAATTATATAGACATCATCCTGCATGGTTTCCGACCAATAGTCCATGAGATGCTGATAAATATCATAGGGATTGATGAGTTTTGCTTTGAAAAACGTTGCGAGCAGATTTTCTGATAATTTATTAATAAGCTCTTTAGGCTTATCTTTTATTTTAATAGCTTCCAATTGTTCTTTATGCTCTTTTTCCCAGGCCTTGTATAATTTCATAATCCCTTTGGAAAAGAATTGATACTCTTCATGCTTTAAAATATTTGCTTTAACCTGATTGGCCGGTACCAATGCTTTGATATACCCTGCTCTATTGCCTTTGGCAAACAGCTGATTACGCACATTTGGGAATAATTTCCAGTATTTATCCAATGCTTCAATATCTGCTTCCGGTATACCGCCTTTTAAATGAGCTGGAAGATCATGCAAGTCTTCTGGCTCACTTGAATCAATGTAGCGGGGTATATTTAGATTGAATTCATTTTTTTCAATTTCCGCAAAAGGCACCATGCGAGAATACCCGGCAACTTCTGATTGTTTGGTAAATATATCGACTATTTTATGTATATCCTGGCTACGCAGACGGTTTTTATTGCCATCCTTCATAAAGCCCTTGCTGGCATCAATCATAAAGATGCCCCGTCTGGCCTGGGCGTGTTGTTTGTCTATGACAATGATGCACGCCGGGATGCCGGTACCATAGAAGAGATTGGCCGGCAGGCCTATGATGCCTTTGATATAGCCTTGCTTGATCAGATTGCGTCTGATGTCTGATTCAGTATTGCCCCGAAACAAGACTCCGTGGGGTAGAATGATCGCGCCTTTTCCGGTACTCTTCAATGATTTGATAATATGCAGCAGAAATGCATAGTCGCCGTTTTTAGCAGGCGGCACACCATACTCAAAGCGTTGGTACTGATCCTCTGTGGGTTTAATTCCTGTGCTCCAGGATTTATAGGAAAAAGGCGGATTGGCTACGGCAAAATCAAATTGTTTAAGGCTTTTACTATCTGGATTTTTAAAGTGTGGACTTGATAACGTATTTCCTTTCCATATTTCGGCATATGGAGCATTATGCAAAAACATATTCATTCTTGCCAAGGCATAGGTGGCATTATCATTTTCCTGGCCATAGATGGAAAGTCCTCGCGGCGCTTGATCATTGGCTTTGAGTAGTAATGAGCCTGATCCGCACGTTGGATCATAGATTGTGCATTTTTGTGAAGTCGTTTCATCTATTCCAATTACTTCGGACATGACTATTGACACTTCAGCCGGTGTATAAAACTGTCCCTTACTCTTGCCCGATTCTGTGGCAAAGTGTCTCATTAGAAATTCATATGCATCTCCCAGTAAATCATCGTCACCTGCACGATTGGAGCCTAAATCAAGTCCTTCAAATATGGCGGCCAACTTGGTAAGTCTGTCTACCATTTCCTTACCTTTGCCAAGTTTATCCTCATCATTAAAATCAGCTATATCAATAACACCTTGCAGATCATTGTCTTTGGCAAGCCGGCCAATAATTTTATTAATCTTGTCGCCAATTTCTTTATCATTTTTGATTTTTATTATATCCGTAAAAGAACTGCCTGATTTAACAAGAATAGAATCATCGGCTTTACCGGTTGATTTGTCAGAGGCATATTTTACAAATAATAAGGTGAGTACATAATCTTTATACTGCGAGGCATCCATGCCGCCCCGTAATTCATCACAGCTAGCCCATAGTGAGCTGTATAATTCGTTTTTTTTGATCGCCATTTTTTATGTAATTCCTTTATTTGATTTACTCCACGCTGTGCGGAGAATATTTTGCGCAATGTTTTATTGTGGTCCTGTCAAAAAAAACCTCTGCTTTTTTCAATGCTTCTTGCTTTGCTTCTTTATGTACTCAGCGCCTTTTTTAGTAAGACGATATTTTTGCAAACGGCTGTTGGGCTTTTCGGGGATGGTTCGCTCTATCAGACTATTTTCCAAAGCAATGCTGAGGTATTGCTTCTCAAAATTATCACGCCCCTTTAAATGCATCGCCTCCATTATCTCTTTGCGGCTCATTTCCTGATTTTTCAAGCATCTCAACAACTTTCCGACTTGCCCTGTGACTTGCCCTGTGACTTGCGGGGCTATCCCACCAACAGCCTCAAAAGCGCGCCCGGATTTCCGGCGAATCGTTATCACAAATCCGTCTGTTAGCCGGAACTCCGGTTCCTTGAGTCCTGCTTCGCGGCAGCGTTCAACCATATCGCTGATGCCGGTTCCCATGCGCTCAATATACTTTGTCAGATATAAAGGCTCGGCAATCAACGGATTGACAGGCACTGATCCATGCGGCTGGCGCAGCTTTTCCAATGTGAGCGGGGGCGGAAGAGTACCGGGATTCCACACTTCCAGCCGGTCGGAAAAAAGCATGACCTGCACACTGCCATTGCTGGTATAGTCGCGATGCGCCACGGCATTGACGATCGCTTCGGAAACCACTTCCGGGGGGATTTCATACGCCACCGGCGCCTGCGGTCCGCGAGCGCGCGTACCCACGGCTAAATCAATTTTTGAAAGAACAAAATTGACCGACTGATTCACCAGATCAAACAATGTTCCCTTAAAGATTTGATAGAAAGGAATGGGTTTTGAAACGCTTGTGCCGTGAAAATGGGCGCATTTCACTTCAGACGAAATTAGAAAACGCTGCGGATTTTTCCCGAATAGAAGCATGGCCGCGTTGGTCGGGAGATCGTTTTTAAGCAAATTCAAATGCGCCAGCACATCCCGCATCTTGGTGTCGTCCGTCAAGGGTAATCCGCGCGAGTGACGGGCAAGTTGAAGAAACCAGCTGATTTTCTCTTCAGATAGGTCTTCCAGTTTCGCATCACGGCACAGCGCGGCGTCAAACGGCACGTCGCGAAGCAACTCATGCGCTGCCAAATAATCCACCAGCGCCGCGTAAACTCCTGCCATGAGCTCTGAAAATGTTGAAAATCTCCGGCGGATAAGCTGTGCGCCGGCGTGTTGCACGAGTGCGCGCATTTTCGGATGGCGTTGGCTGTCATCCAGACCTTTGACAAATATCAAACGATATTTTCCGCGCCTGGTTGCTTCATCAAACTCCTGATGCGTGGCCGAAAAACCATTCGCATCTTCAGTCCCGTATTGATTCCCGAAAATGCCAATATAAACCTCACATTGCCCGATTTCGTTCATGTACAATGCCACCGCTGATTGATCCGCAGCAGCTTTGTCTTCAAACACAAACGGCTCAAAAAACCTCCGCAACATTGGATCAGCGCGCAAATACTCGCGCAGGGCTGCGCGCTCCGCTTCAAACTCTTTTTGAACACTGCTAATGAATATTTTAAATTTCATCCGCGTCATACCCTCTTAAATAAAGCCTTGCCGTGAAAGTCCGCATATCAGTAGGGACTTCTCCGTCTTCATACCCCCATATGCTGCTATGCGCAAATATTGGGGCAAGCAATTAAATGTTTTTTAGGGGCTACCCTCGCCGCATTCGCAGATACGCCTCCACACTCCGGTCATAGGTTTTTTCGGTTTTGGCATCAAAATAACAAGCCGGCAGTTCGCCTAAGCGCCTGTGATATTGTACGCACTCGCAACATATACCTTTACGTGAACAAGGATAGGTGCAATTGCAGTAACTCATGTTTTTATCCTTTTTGCATTCCATCAAAATCACCTCCTGTTACTCTCAATCAAACTGTACTACTTTTTATTGCGTTCGTTTTTGTGGTTTCATCTTTTACCCGCATTTTCCTCAGCGTTCTCTGTGCCTCTGTGCCTCTGTGGTAAACGCTTTTATTCCCCCATCACTTTAATCACCAACCGCTTGGGACGTTGGCCGTCAAACTCCGCGTAAAACACTGCTTGCCAAGGACCTAAATCCAAGCGTCTTTTGGTAATGGGAAGTATAACCTGATGATGAACCAGCAAGTTTTTTAAATGCGCATCTCCATTGGTTTCACCGGTCCGGTGATGGTGGTAATCATCCTTATAAGGCGCCAAACCTTCCAACCACTCATCAATATCCTGATGTAGGCCGGGTTCATTATCATTCACAAATACCCCGGCAGTGATGTGCATGGCTGAGACCAGCGCCATTCCCTCCTGCACCTTGGAAGCTCTCACTTCTTTTTCTACGTCTGAAGTGATATTGATATACTCGCGATGTTTGGCAGTATTAAAGGTTCTATAGGCAGTATGGCTTTTCATTGATTCCTCCTTTTTGTCTAAAATTAAACACAGGGGCCTGGCATGCCCGGGGGACTTTATAGTGAGAATAATAGCAAATCAAAAAATAGAATGTTAGTAATTTATGTGATTTTTACATAAATAGCTGCCCGGCACAGAATAAAATTGCTGAATTGTAACCACAAGCGCGACAGTTATTAAGTTGTCATTGAACCTAATAACAGTCGCTGAATCACAATACTGATTTTAAGGTCCTTTTAGCTCGTCATCCCCCGACCGGAAAAGATATATAGGGAC
>JAGLMY010000295.1 GCA_023139775.1 bacterium | reverse complement strand
AGGTGCATATCGTTACGAAATACGCACCTGGCTGGGTATAATCGTATTCCGGAATGCGGATGGACCGACGATTGTGGTTATTTGTGTTTGTCATAATTGTTTCCCGTAGGGGCGACCTTTACGGTTGCCCCATTGTTCATTATGCGCGGTCGCCCGGTTTATTCAGGGCACCCGCAAGGGGTGCCCCTACATAAAATCCTCATCCCATTTTCCTCCATCCAGATCCTAGAATCCCTCGTTAATTTCACCAATATCAAAATCCTCCGGATCATATTCCTTACCGAGCCATTCCAGCAATTCTTCGCGTTCCGGATGTTTCGGGTCCTGCATGGCCTCAACAAGATTTTCATACCCCGGTATGCCGCCGCAATCCTCAGGCGGGCAATTGCGCGCACCTTCAATACAAACAGGATGTTTCAATTCAATATCCGATTCGAATGTTTTCTCAAGTTCCAACGTATGCGTCCACCCATCCCCGAAATCGTATTCAAACTTGAATTTGTTAAGCTTTTGGCTTGGTATGTCGCTTAACTTGAATTCCCGTTCATCTTTTGTTTCATATCTACTTGGAAATTCATCATTCGGGACACCGTAAAAAACCTCATCAATGATAAATTGATGCAAATGACCGCCAGCCCAACCCATCACCGCCAGGATCGCATAAGCCAAATCATGCATATTAATGTTGGCATCAACCTTGAACCTGCGCCAGATAGACGGGTTGATTTCATCGAGCGTGATTTTAAATTGATAGGTTGTGTGTTTCATGAATGCCTCCTGATGCATGATTTTTTTCGTAGGGGCGACCCTCGCGGTCGCCCGGTGCCTTGCGGTCGTCTGGGCCCGGGTTGTTAGGGCACCCGCGAGGGGTGCCCCTACGTTTAAATTGGACGTATCGTTTTTTGGTAACGTATTGCAATACGCCCCTACGGGTTTATTTTTCATTTCCAAGAAAACGTTGAATATCGACACGCATATTTCGGATTAATTCGTTGCTGATTTTTTCAATTTCTTTTCCAGCATCAGAAAGCTCTTTTTCAACTCGCGCGGCATTTGAAGAATCCAATTGATTGCCCTTCGGAAGCGCACTAACTTTGTTAAATAAATCTTTCATACATGAAATAAATTTTTCCTGGGATTGCAAAACCGACTCAGAACAAACCAATCCGACACTTACGAAACTCCCTTCAATTTCCGAAAGATATTTTACAAATCCTTTAAGATAATTCCTCAAATATTCATTTAACAGGTCAACAGCTTCTACATCCCCGGATAATATTTTGGGGAATATCGCCCCAACTTTGTTTAAGTACTCCTCGAATGATTTTGTGACAACTATATTGGATTTTCCAACTAATTGTAGGTAACTCTTGTATTCAGAATAAAGCGTTTCAAAGCTGCGTTTTTCTCTTTCAGCTTTTCGTTGATGTTTTACAACAGCAAGCGCTGTAATAAAGCTAATAATTCCGCTTATTATTACGGTCATTAATGTTTCCATAATTCCTCCAAAAATTAACAAATCCCCTTTTTGGGCACTTTCACTCTTATTTCCCCAGTCAGCAACTTCTGCATCAGGCCCTTTTTTTGATTTTTTCGTTTGCATAAGGGCGAAACCATGTTTTCGCCCCGGTTTGCGTTTTCGTCCCGGTTTATATTGCCGCCTGATTACGGGGGCGATTACGTGGAATGTAGGGGCGATTACATGGAATCGCCCCTACATTGACGTTTCCACCCCACCTTGGTCTTCCTATATCCTTTTCGGTTCTCGTTGCGTTGGGTCATGTCTATTCCTTGTTTGATAATTGCCTTACTAAGGGCGGGTTTGGAACCCGCCCCTACGATTTTTCACATTCGTCCCCGCATGTCGTGGTGCGCCGTATCCCTACAATCATGCATCTTTCCAAATCGGACATTCCTGCCAATTCTCAGGAAATCCCATGGGCACGCTCGGAATATCCGCATATTTATCCAGCAACCCTTTTACTCTTTCCGGCCACTTGCTTTGTGAGGCTACAATATTCAGCATGTATTTGAGAATAGTTAGAATGCCGAAAATTCGGTTATCCGGCACTTCAACAGGATTATGCCATTGGGGATGCTTGTTTTCTCTGGGAACTAAAGGCTTAAATCCCAATTCTCGATTCCAAAGCCTGCCATGATGAGCGCATATATTGCGCACGGCATTTATCGCCCCCAGCCAGGAATGCAACACCTCTTGTGAAATATTATAATTTCCCGCTATCGCTTGTTTTATGCTTTTTTCAACACCACGAAAAAAGGTAAGGAAAGTACCAAATGACATTATTTCCGCTGCCATCCACATGGGTAGACAATCATGATTGTCTCCGTATTTAGTAGTAAAATGTTTCACAAATACTTCACGACCATTGTTTTTTTCCTTATTAATCCTCTCGATAAATTCATGGTGTTGTGGTTGACTAAGATGGGGTAAGTTGACTGCTTCACAATATCCAAAAGGCCCATATTGATGAACAAATTGGTATACCAAATCCGTACGCACGGCAATTTCGACTCTCTCGATGCCGTCTAAAACCAGAAGACGCATTTGGCGGTCAAAAGTATATCTTCTGCATATTTTTTCTAGAGTGGTTCCAGGCAGGTAAGTGTTATCCGGTTGACGAAAAGGATAAAGATATCCGCTCAATCTGTAATAATTAACTCTTTTTAGTCTTTCAATCAGCTTATCCCGGTCTGCAATCAAACCACGGACAATTAATTGATCTGCTTGTTGTTCAAAGGAAAGAGGAGATTTTTTATATTCCATAATAAAACCTCCTGAAAAAGAAAAACCCGCCAGACTTGAGCGTCATTCCGAAAAATGAGAGGCTTGGCGGGTATGCTAAAAATATTATCCAATTGTAAAACTCCCTCGTCAAGCGAATTTTTACAATTTTATCAGTTTTATCCTTTTTGACAGTTATACTTTTTTCCTCATTTAGCATCCTTTTCGGTTCTCATTGCGTTTTATTGTTGGATACGGTTGCCCGGTCAAAACCCGCCACATCATCCGTAGGGGCGACCCTTGCGGTCGCCTTGATGGTTTTTAATTCCAGAGCACCCGCAATTATAGGGGCGACCGCGAGGGTCGCCCCTACGGATATTTTATGCATACGTTTGCGTAGGGGCGAAACCACTTGTCCTGAGCGAAGTCGAAGGATGTTTTCGCCCCTAATTGCGTTTTCGTCCCGATTTATATTATCGCCTGATTTTGGGACGATTACGTGAATTGTAGGGGCGAT
>JAGLMY010000294.1 GCA_023139775.1 bacterium | reverse complement strand
CACTTTTTGAGTATTATGCCCATTGCGAGCGACCGTAGAGAGCGCGGCAATCTGATTTTATCCTTATAAAATCGAGATTGCTTCGTCGCTGCCGCTCCTCGCAAAGACAGCAAAAAGGGTTTTGCAGCAGCATCAGATACTAAGATAACTTTATTTGCATTAGTTCGAACTTAATCTGACACTTTCATTTCATCTGGCCAGCTAACACGCCCAAGGAAAAGCTATCTGATCTCTATGGTCTTCACACTGCAAAATATGCCCATTGCCGTCTGCAAAAAGATTGGGAAGATTAGAATCACTCCAAATATCCGTTAAATAACTTCCTGAACTATTAAGTTGGAAAATAAAACTCATGCGTTTATTGCAAATCGGACATAAGGAATATTCAATTCCCTGGCTCCAGCTAGGCCACCCCCATAATTTATCTCCTCTTTTAGGACTGGTTAGGAATTGCAATGTTTTTAAATCATTTATAATTATCCCTGGCTCTTGGATATCCTGCTTGATATTTTCTAATCTTTTTTTACTAGCCTCCGTCCCGGCTTCAAGTTCTTCTGGATTGCAGGAACTTAAACAAGCTATTCTTTCTTCTTCCTCGCTAAAAAAGACGCCCAATGCGCTTAGTTCTTCGCTATGGGGATAATCGTCTAATTCTTTCCAACCTTTAACCACTTTAGGTGGATAGTCCGTGTATTCATAAATATTTGGTATAATCACTTCGTTTTTACCTTTGTCCGGCATAATAATACGAAGCCGCTGGTTTTTTGAAAACGCTTCCCATCCATCTTCAGTGCCACAACTATCCGTACAATAAAAAAGTTGCAATAATCCTTGTCCGCCCATTCTCGTTTTTATCTTTTCAGGCAATTCACAAATGTTCAATTGCAAGGCCAATAACATAGGATTGTGACAAATACCGCAAAGGGGCCAAGCTTCATCTTGACGGAGAAACGGTTTACCGGAAAATTTCGAACTTACTAAAGAACCGTCACTATTATCTACTACCGGTATCCAGCATTTTCTTTTAAAGGGTTCGAGTTTCAAGGTTAAACTTTTGATTACTTCAGCTACCTTGTTCTTCATTCATCCCTCTCCTTGATAATTTGATTATTTTCACTTATAGAAAAATTAACTGATAGGACTTTGCTTTCAAAATAAACATATCCTTCCTGCTAAAAAGCGTCAATTTCTTCTTCCGCACCCCAAACCTGCCAAAACCCCTTTTCCCTTTCCGGCTTTTGGTTAACCTTGACCTGTAGGGGCGACCGACCTTGCCTCGGCGAAGCGTCAGCGAAGACGGACCGGCCGCCCCTGCTTCATGTGCATGGTATATTTTTTCCCATTTTAGACAGTTCTCTCCTATTCGCCAACCAGCTCCTCTTTCAGTGCGGTTATAGGAAAACTCCAGATCAAGCCGGCCATATTCATTCATTCGCATCAATTAAACGTATTTGAAGAATTGACAAACGAAGATTTGATCCCGACCCCTTCCAAACTTGAAATCCTTTAAAATATATGCTTTACTTATATTAGAACAACTTCGGCAAATTTAAGCAAAGGAGGAAGTCTCGTTGCTCCTAATAGCATATCTAAAAAATATGCTATGGTCAAAACGCAAAATATAAAATCATTTAATGTTTGATCACCAGCTCAATGAGGTTGAAGCTGTCTTTAAAAAACTTTTATCATACGCACAATTACATTTTAATTTCGCAGACTAAACCGTGTGGTAGAAAAAAATTAAATCTCATAAAGAGGGGGTTGTCATGAAAAAGCGGGTTTCTTTTTTGGTGTTTTTTTGTTGTCTCCTTGTTTTTACGGGATGTGATAAAAAGCCAACCGAACCCAGTATACCCAGCCTGGTGACCGCCGAGGACTTAGCAGGCAGCTATGACGGCGTTTTAGAAGGCGTTATGGTTTCAGACGTCAATACTACTGGCGATCCAGATACACACGTGATCATTGATATTGATCTTTTGCACACCGTTACCTTGACAGACCTTGGTGGCGTAGTACTTAGTATAGAGTCTTCCGTTATCCCCAAAACACGTGCCCTTGTCATCGGATTAAGCTCGGTGGCCATAAATCTTGAATTCATAGAGTTTGAAGATTTAACCGGCTTTCCACAAAACCACGAAATCAATTCTCTGAAAGTTAAAAATATTATTTTTGTGAAATACGAAAACGAGTGGGTTTTTGTGCTTCAGATAGCTCGTATAGGTTTTGCCGGTGATAGTGACCTGGATGGTGTGTACGTTTATCAATACGTTTCCTACCCATCCAGCATAGCCCAGATGAGCGAAAGTGATGCAACAACATACGTAAACAACATCCTTAAGCTGGCCAGTGCAGCGCAGCGATGATGTTTGGTAAAAAACGGGGCTGTATCTTCTTGTATGTCGTAATTTTTGAAATGTCAGTAAATTTACGACGGTTTTTTATAAAATCAACAAAAAATACGCATCTTTATTTCCCCGGCGCTTCCAGCAGAAAAAATGTAATATATTAGCGGAGCGGTAATTAAGCTTATTGCTTGCAAAGCCCTGAGGTGTGGTTCTTTTTTTTGCATTTTTTATTCAAAATTATTTAACTCCGACACCGTTCACAACCTATGTCTTAGAATCATGTTTTTCTCTTTATGCTTTTTCGGGCTCGCGCCAAATCCCGGGGTGTGTCAATGGAAAGTATGGGTTTGGATACAGCGACAACTTTTATTTTAATGCCATTTTCCAAAACACGCAACTGTTCCAATCTCTCAATTTGCTCCAAAGGTGCCGGCGGCATTTTTGCGAATTCTAAAAGAAACTTCCGGCGGTAGGCATACAGCCCCAAATGCAGACGCGGATGCTGGTTTTTAAATTCCATTTGTCCGTCTCGGGAAAATGGAATAGCTGCCCGCGAAAAATACATCGCATATTCCTTAAGATCACAAACTACTTTCACGGCATTGGGGTTGCGGATCTCTTCGGCAGGCAAAGGCGCGGCCAAGGTTGACATCTGGAGTTGCTTGTCCTGCAGAAGCGGTTCCACTAATTTATCAATATAAGTTCCGGGCAGAAAAGGTTCATCCCCTTGAATATTGACCACAATATCACAGGTCAGTTTTTCCGCCACCACAGCCAGACGATCTGTCCCGGAAGCACACTCACTTGGAGTCATGATCGCCTCGCCGCCAAATCCAAGCACTGCAGCAAAAATCCGTTGATCATCAGTTGCCACCAGCAAGCGGGAGAGGCATTTGGCCCGGGAGGCTTGTTGCCAAACATGTTCAATGATAGGTTTGCCATTTAGATCTTCCAAGGGTTTGCCGGGCAGACGGGTGGCGCCAAAACGAGCAGGAATAATACCAATAACGCGCATATGCATACCTACCTTATTCAACCGAGTCTGAGCCGACGTAGATTTTTTTTGGTCCGGCCTTAGTATCGAAAGGATTTTCTGAAAATTTTAAAAAAACAGACATGTCCATTTCTCGAAAAGTAAAATTCATGCCAGAGCTGCTATTTCCGGTCAACAAAACGTTCCAGAATAATATCAATAATATTCGTTGTACTCCGGCCTTCCACCAAAGGAATGCTGAGCACTTCGCCCCCTAAGGCCTCTACCGTTTCCCGGCCAATCACTTTGTCTTTGGGCCAATCCGCGCCTTTGACCAAATACTTGGGTTTTAATTCCGCAATCAAAGCGCCGGGATCATCCTCATCAAAAAAAACAACCACATCCACGCATTCCAAAGATGCCAAAACTTCCGCCCGTTCGTCTTGAGTCATAATCGGACGTTTGTCCCCTTTAATACGACGAATGGAAACATCGGAATTCAAACCCACCACCAAGGCATCGCCTAATGCTCGGGCTTGGGCCAAATAACGAACATGGCCTTGGTGCAGAATATCAAAGCAGCCGTTGGTAAACACCACCTTGCGCTTTTGGGCAGTCCAATCGGCAATACACAAGGCAGCTTCTGCCAGGTCAGTAATTTTACCGGAGGCCTCACGCGGTATACCCAAGACTACTTCCATGGCTCTTCTCCAATGCGGCGTTTCAGTTCTGTCTGTGTGGTTGTGGCCACACCCACTTCGCCTACTGTAATACCCGCGGCGCAATTGGCTGCCACAGCTGCTTCCCGGAAATTACCACCCGCAGTTAGGGCCAGTGTGAGCGTAGAAATCACCGTATCTCCGGCACCGGACACATCGTACACTTCCTGCGCCACCGTATGTATATGCGAGATGCCCTCATTCTTTTCAAAAAGAGACATTCCTTCTTCTCCACACGTTATAAGCACAGCCTCGCACTGAAGATCTTTCAAAATGATTTTTCCGGCCTTAATCAACGTGGACCGGTTGGTAATTTCCTGCTTGGCTGCCAGCGAGGCTTCACTCTGATTAGGTGAGATAAGCGTAACACCCTTAAATTTATAAATATTCTGCGGTTTGGGATCACCGCTGATAATGCGCTTGTGCTGTCTGGCCAGGTGAATGACATTCTGCGCCAAGGTCTCGGTCAACAAGCCTTTATTGTAATCTGAGATAATAACCGCATCCACCCGTTTGATCCATTTGGCATACCGTTCCAGGAGTTCATTTATAACCTTGGACCGAATCTGCCCGGGCGATTCACGATCAATACGGACCACCTGTTGTGAATGTGCCAGCACCCGGGTCTTGGTAATAGTAGGCCGGGACCGGTCCTGAATAATGCAATCCGTATTCACCCCCTCTTTTTTCAACAAGGAAAGCACCCGGGTTCCCATGGCATCTTTGCCGATAATCCCGGCCAAAATGACCTTGCCGCCCAAAGCCACGATATTGTTGGCCACATTGGCCGCGCCACCAGGCAGGGCATTCTCTTTGTTCACATGCACCACCGGAATCGGGGCTTCCGGGGAGATACGCGAGACTTTACCCCAGATGTATTCGTCCAGCATAATATCGCCTATAACCAGGATTTTCTTGTTCGCAAATTTGTTAACCAATTGTTTTAAGCGGGAGGCTCGTACGCGTTTCATCTAGGCTTTTGCCTCCTCAGCCGGAAAAACCATTTCTTCCACTAACTTACACAGTACATGGCCCAGAGCCAGATGAATTTCCTGAATACGCATAGTATTGTCCGAAGGCACGGACAAAACAAGGTCTGAAAGTGCTGCCAGCTTACCGCCTTGACCCACAAAACTAATCACCTGCAGGCCGCGGTTTCTGGCCGCCGTAATAGCGCAAATCACATTCGCCGAGTTACCGGACGTGCTGAGACCAAGTAACACATCGCCTTTTTTTCCCAAGGCTTCCACCTGACGGGCGAATACTTTCTCAAAACCATAATCATTGGCCACAGCGGTCAAGACCGAGGTGTCTGTGGTTAAGGCAATAGCTGCCATGGCCGGACGCTCCCGCTGGTATAAGCGAGCTACCAATTCAGTAGCATAATGCTGGGCATCAGCCGCAGAACCGCCGTTTCCGCAGAGCAATACTTTTCCGCCATTTCTAATGGCCGCAGCAATCATGGCAGCGGCTTTCGTCACAGGAGCAGCCAATTCCTTGGCCGCATATTCACGTAATGCCACACCGGACTGTAGTTCATCCCGGGCTATTTTTTCCATATTTAACATGCTTTCCTCCAAACAAAACAAATAAGTTTTTCATGCGGTCTCTATTTTACATACTTTGAAGAAAAACTCCAGAATTATCCTACAGGTATTCAGAAAAGTCAGAACAGCTCACCGCATACCCAAAAAACGGGCACAAGGAGTCGCTGAGGACGCAGAGCAGAACAAAACAAATTATTATTGTAGGGGCGCACTGAGTGCGCCCCTGATTAAACGTAGGAGTGGAACCCTGTGTCCGCCTTTTCGGAGTATGCAGTGAAAACAACCTATCTATCCACTACCGTGGCATCGCGGAGTACGACATCAATAGTCCCGATGATAATTCCGCTCTTGATCAGAACCGGGACTTTACGTTTATCATCCGTTAACCAAATATGAATCTTGCCCTGATGCTTGAATATGCCTTCAAACTTCAGATAGGGTTCCACCACAATACAATTGAACTCCCCGGCCGGAACTCTGACTTTTTCCCGGCGGATGGCTTTGACTAAAACATCATAGATTTTTCCATTGTCCGCCACCACAGGTATGGTCTCAGTCTCTCCGATTTTAATATCCAGGGTCCGGTAGTAATAGAATTCCGACAACACATCCTGGACCAAGGGCGGCGCCTCAATAATGGTGCGGCCGTTGTCCTTAATTACTTTCCTTTGAATCTGATCGTAGATGATGGCCGAGTCATTGGAATAGGAACCCTCACGCAAGTGTTTTTCATAGCGCCAGGAAAACAATCCTCGCGCATCAAAAAAAGATTCAATCCGGTCGCGTACTTTAAAGATCCATTCAAAAGCCGGATGCGTACGTGCGGTGGCAATAATATGATAAGTCTGCCGGCCGTACATGTCAGGGCCGGCATGCACCGCTAAAGTCGCGTAGCCGGCGGAAATCCCAAAATATTCCACTGAGAACAATAATTTTTCACCAGGAGCAAAAGCACTGTTTTTACGATCCGGAAAGACAACCTGCGTGGCTGTGACAGTGAGTGTCGCGGCCGGGGTGGGCTGTGGCTGGACTACCTGTGTCTTTTTCGGTTCCAGCTCTGTTTTCGTTGCTGTCCGAATCTGCCGATCCATCCCGGAGAATTGTAACTGTTGGCCCGGATGAATTAAATCCGGATTGACAATTTGATTAATTGCCGCTACTTGCGGATAAAGTGTGGGATCCCCAAACAAGCGGTCACAAATCCACCACAAACAATCTCCGGTTTGCACTAAGTATTCCCGGGGAGTCTCAGCTTGGGTTGCTGTCTCTGTGGGCACAGCTGTGACACCAGGTTTCAGGGTGGGAGCTGTTGCAGGTACCGGTGTTGCCGTAAACGTGAACACCGGACAAGGCGTGACCTTAATAATCTTAAATTCAGTTCTGCTGACAGCACAGCCGGTTACAAAAAAAACCGTTATGAGCGCGCTCAAAAGCAAACGATACATATACACTTTCCTGTTCCTAAGATTCCCGTAGCCATGATTTGATGCTATTCAACACTTGCCTGGGCCGGACCAATTTCAAATCCATGGATTGTCTATTCTCCGGCGGTGTTAATACCACAGAGCATTTGCCCAACGGACCCCAACGAATAGGCCCGGTTACTCCGGTTGGAGGAAAAACCGTCACCACCGGAACTTCCAAAGCAGCAGCCAAATGCAACGGACCGGTATTGCCGGCAACTACTACCTTGGCTCGCTGTAGTAAGGCTGCTAATTGTTTTAAGGTCACCGGCTGATCCAAGAGCAATGGTGGTTTCTGACAATATTTCGCCACCGCGTGCAGGCGTTTCTGTTCATTATTAGACCCCGTTACCAACACTTTGCATGAAAGTTCCTGCATTAGCATATTTGTCAACTGACCGTATTGTTCTGCCTCCCAATTGGCAGCTGAGCCTCTCCCCCCCGGATGGACAATCACCAGTTTATCTCCTTCTCGCACTTCCCTCTGTTGGTAAAACGTTTCTGCCCAGGTTCCGGCCTCCGGTTGTACAAATAGTTTCGGCGTCTGCAACTCAGCCTTCGCTCCTATCGCTCTCACCAAATCCAAATTATATTCTGCTTCATGCCTTTCTGCTTTGGCCCGGCTGTGTTTGACATGCACATTGTATAAAAACGACCACCACCGCCGACTGGTGCCAACCCGTTGCTGAATACCTGCCCGCCAAAGTGCCCAGGAAACCCGCAGATCCGGAAACACGGCCAGGGCAGTATCGATTTTTTCTGTTTTTAATTTTGCCGGCAATTGCGCATCATTGACCAGAACCTGATCAATATCCGGATGTTGGTCCACAATGTCCGCAGTATACGGCGCCACCAGCATGGCGATATGCGCGTGTGGAAAGGCTTTCTTTAGCGCAGTACACACCGGAATGGTAAGTATGGTATCTCCCAGGGCATCAGTCCGGCACACCAGGAAGTTCCGCTTATTCCCCGTCATTGCGCAAACCCCTGGCTGTTTTTTTTAGAGCAATAATCAATTCTGCGGCTTCTCCCAGATCCCGGGCAATGTAATCCGGACCTTCACCCGGTGCCATACCCTGCTTTCGTGTTTCTTCACCGTATCCAGTGAGTACCAGAATGGTTTTCAAACCAGCCTGGCGGCCAAAATCAATATCCGCCTGTTTGTCACCAATCACCCAACTGGAGTTTAAATCAATATCTAATTCCCGGGCTGCCTGTTTTAACATACCGGGTTTGGGCTTTCGGCAATCACACTCCCGGGAAAAGACCGGATTTGATCCTTTGGCATAGTGCGGACAATAATAGGTGCCATCCAATTTGGTGTTGAACTTGCCAAGCATGTCCTGCAAACGATCATTGACGCGAGCAACGGCTGCTTCGTCAAAATACCCGCGTGCCACACCGGATTGATTGGAAGTCATTACAGCCAAATATCCGGCTGCGCGTATGTGCGCAACCCCATCCCCGGCTCCGGGTAATAACTCAACCTTGGCCGGGTCGGAAAGATATTCTTTCTCTGCGATAATCGTTCCGTCGCGATCTAAAAAAACGGCTTTATTCGGCATTCCAGAACCTTTCTAATTCTAAACAAATAATAATCCCTAATCGTTTCCCAAATTGTCATTCCCCGACCGGAAAAGATATATAGGGAC
>JAGLMY010000293.1 GCA_023139775.1 bacterium | reverse complement strand
AACAAAAAAACGCTTCACTGACATGTTACGGTGAAAGCAAGAAAATCCTTTGCTTTTTTAACTTTTTAATGGTAATTTTAAGTCTAATCCAATATTAGTAAAAAGAGGAATTCAAATAAAAAATGAAGCCATTAGTCAATAAAGCCACGCTTGAATATCTAAAACACCGTTTGGAAGCAGCGACACGCTTATTGCTTTTTATTGATTATGAGAGTGTGTTGGCTCCTTCTTCCGCGGCTGGTGCTCCGGTACCACTGGAGAATGATGAAAGAGAACAGCTGCGGGAATTATCCGAACGCAATGCCTTAACCTTGGCAATAATGAGTAATCGCTCCTTAACCGGTGTGAAAAAAATGGTCGGTTTTTCGGGTATTTATTTTATTGCCAACAACGGTATGGAAATTTCCGGCCCGGATTTGAATGTGGTACATGGTGAGGCTAAACGCGTACGCCAAGAACTTATTCCGGTGGCGCAAAAATTAACCCAGGACTGTAAAAAAATACCCGGTGTCTTATTGGACAATCGGCAATATTCTTTAGCCTTGAATATTGCCAAAGCCAAACCACCGATCCAGCGGCGAGCTCGCTTGTTGATGGAACAAATTTGGACTCCGGTAATGGATTCCTTTACGCTCTATGAAGCGCGTCATGAATTGATTATGCGTCCGCGTATAGGTTGGGGAAAGAATAGGGCGGTTATGTTTATTTGGAATAAATTTTCCTCTCCCCGCCGACGTCCCTTTGTTATTTATATTGGAGCGGATGAGAGTGATGAAGAAATATTTTCCCAAATGGGAAGAGAGGGCATGGGTGTGGTGGTTGGCGGTTCCGCTCGTGCTGCTCGTTCCAAAGCCGGATATCAATTAAAAAATCGCGCTGAAGTCAACCGGTTCATTACCTGGCTTTCACAGAATGTGTCTCGGATTCAAACCACAGGTATTTCCGGCTGATTATTCGTAGCGTGGTCTTAACCGGAATGGATGTAGGGAACGGTCGCGACCGTTCCCTACTACAAATGGGATTTCCTTCGGCTGCGACCGTTCCCTACTTTTGCCAATCGTCATTTTGAGGATCCCGAACCTGTTTGACATATCAAAGGAGAACACGCAATAGTGGAAATGTTAACTAAAGTATTAATAGAACTGCTGATTATTATTGCCGGCGCGAAACTGGTGGGAGAACTGTTTGAACGTATTCAGCAACCGGCAGTGGTAGGTGAACTACTGGTGGGCATGATAATTGGTCCGCATGCCCTGGGTTGGATTCAGGGAAATGAAATTGTTCATATGCTGTCGGAATTGGCTGTTATCTTTTTACTGTTCCAGGTGGGCTTGGAAACACGTCTCTCGGACATGCTGAAAGTAGGTAAAAAATCATTCTGGGTGGCAATGCTGGGTGTGGTGCTTCCGTTTATGGCGGGGTATGCCTATCTAGCTGCCTTGAATCATGATTATAAAATAGCGTTATTTATGGGCGCAGCCATGGTTGCCACCTCAGTGGGAATAACGGCCCGGGTACTGGCGGATTTAAAATTTCTGCAGAGGCCGGAGAGTCGTATTGTGCTGGGCGCGGCGGTAATTGATGATGTGCTCGGAATGATTGTGTTGGCCATGGTGGCAGGTCTGTCGCAAGGTGAATTTTCCACACTAAGTTTGATACGAATAACGGTGGTGGCGCTGGCGTTTGTTGTGATCGTGGTTTTGCTGGGGACCTGGCTGGTTCGGAAGCTTTCTCCCTCATTTAGGAAATTAAAAACGAAAAATATGACCTTTATTATATCCTTGTTGACCTGTTTTGGTTTGGCAGCCTTGGCACAAATCATCGGCTTGGCGGCAATTATCGGCGCCTTTTTGGCAGGGATGGTATTTGCCGAAATCAATGAGGAGTATGATTTGGATAAAAAGTTAGAACCTATGACGGATTTTTGGGTTCCAATCTTCTTTGTAGTCATGGGTTCTCAGGTCAATGCAGCGCTCTTTACCTCGGGTTCGATTATTATTATGGCTGGTATTGTTACTGTACTGGCCATAATCACCAAATTGGTTGGCTGCGGTGCTGCTGTCTTAAAAGACGGTTTGCCGTCCAGCTTTATTGTAGGTGTGGGTATGATGCCGCGGGGAGAAGTAGGTTTGATTATCGCCGCGATCGGGGCAAATATGAAAATTATTCCGGCTGATATCTATGCAGTGATTGTCGCTATGTGTATGTTTACCACACTGTTAATGCCGCCCTTGATGAAAATGGCGGTTGAACGCAAAACGCGCGAACAAAGCTAATCCGCGTCGCCTTGTTCCAACGAGGAATACCACGATACTCACCAGGCAGGCATAACCAAGGCCTCAGATAAATTCAACTTTCGACTCGTTCGGCAACCAAACATTAAGGATGTAGTGAAGAGGTTCATGATGTCAAAGCCACACAGAATTATCATCGCGCTCAGCATACTATTTCTCTTGCCACTGCTGTGCTGGTCCAAAATGCCGGCAGAACAGCATTTTGGCTTGGCTTTCAAGTTGTACCAAAACCGTACGTTTCAGTTGGCCCGGGCGGAATTTAATAAATTTCTGGAGCAGTATCCGCGGCATCCTCGCGCCGGTGACGTGCAGTACTTGATTGCCGAAAGTTGGTACAGTGAGGGTGTCTACAGTAAGGCGGAAATCGGTTTTCGTCGGGTAATGGAATTCTATCCCTTAAGTCATTATCAGGCAGAAGCCAATTATCGCTTGGCTCGGTGTTTGCTTGCTTTGCACCGTTACCCGGAGTCCGTAAAACAATTCGAAAATTTTCTGAATAATCACAGTAGCAGTTATCTGGCGCCGGAAGCCCATTACTGGTTGGCTGAAGCCCGGTACCGGTCTGAGGACCGGAAACGAGCAGCTATGGCATATGATAATTTTGTGCTCAATTTTTCGGATCATGTCTTGGTCCCGTATGCCATTTATTCCGGCGGCTGGACCCGTTACGAATTGGCACGCGCGGAGGCAACCGGATCAACCATGGTTGCTGCCGGGAAAAAAAATTATGCGTTGGCGGAAACACGTTTTGCCACCCTTTTGGAGAGCTATCCCACGCTGGCCCTGGTACCGGAAGCACTCTATTATCGCGCGGAATCATTGTTGGCCTTGGAACGCTACCAGGAGGCTATGCCTTTATACCAACGATTGATTACCGGCTATCCGGAACATAATTTGCTGGTATATGCCAAATACGGACATGCAGTCGCGCTCCTGTTGGCAGATGATGCCGTCCGTGCTGAAACAAAATTGCGGCTACTCATTCCAGCGCATCCACGACATCCGCTCCTAGCGCTGGCTAATCTGCGCTTGGGCATGGCCATAGCACGGCAAAAAAAATATAATGAAGCGGTGCGGCAATTTATGCTTGTAGTGGTTCGCTATCCAGGGAATTCAGCCGTACCGCGTGCTTTGTATACTGCCGGCTGGTGTCGTTTGCAACAGGAAAAATACGATCAGGCCATCAATCTGTTTCAGCAACTGATGAATACTAAAGCCACACCGGAATTGACTGCCCAAGCACTCTATGTGATGGGAAATGCCTTTTTTAAGCTGGAACGGTATGATTCTTCTTCCAAGGTCTATCAGGATGTATATAATCACTATGCGGATTCGGTCTGGGCGCCTTTGGCTATTTTTTGGGCAGGCTGGAGTGAGTTCAAATTGGGCCGCTACGAGAATTCGAAAAAAAAATTCGAAAAAATTATTCGTCAGTATCCTGAGCATACCATTGCCTCGGAAGCCTGTTTGCGGCTGGGAGACACCTATTTTCAATTGCAACAAGACGAGAAAGCCAGAAAAAAGTATCAGCTGGTTATGAAAAAATATCCCTTGGGACGCGAAGCATCATTGGCACAATCCGGAATTGCCTGGACCTATTTCCGGGAAGCAAATTATGTTTTGGCCGAGCCAGCCTTTAAAAAGATTATTTTGCTATATTCTGCCGGACCGGTGCAAGCCGATGCCTTGATGCGTTTGGGGGACATTGCCTTTAACCGGAAACAATTTGAACAAGCGGACGAGTATTACACGCGTGTGATCAGCCGTTATCCGGGCCGGGACGAATATCATACCGCGTTGTTTCAAAGCGGATGGAGTGCCTATCGTTTGGAAAATTTCGGACGTGCCGGCGCACGCTGGAACCGTTTGATTCGAGAAGCACCGCAGCAGGCCTTGGCCGGCGAGGCGCTCTATTGGACCGGCTGGGCGGAATTCCGGCAAGGCCATTTTGACCAAGCCGGGAAAATTTACCAACAAGTCCATAAAAAATATCCGGCCAGTCATTTGGCAACCGATGCTTATCTGCGGATTGGTATCTGTTATTACAACGATAAAAAGTACCAAGCTGCCATCAAGGTGTATCAGAAATTTGTGGAATCCAATCCCAATGATCCGCTGGTACCGGACGCTTTGTACGGCATTCAGTGGTCGTATTATCAGCTGAAAAAATACCAGGCGGCTATTACGGCCTCGCGGAAATTTGTAAAAAAGTATCCGCACAGTCCGCTTTCGGCGGATGTCCAATACCGCATTGGGGAACATTATTACCATCGTAAGAATTACCAACGCGCGCGGCGTGAATTCAATCAAATGATCAGCAAATATTCGAAAAGTCCCCTGGTCCCCAATGCTTTGTACTGGTTGGCCTGGTGCGATTTCAAGGAACGGAAATACACAGCAGCCTTAAAATACTTTCGCAAAATCAAAGAGGAATACTATCACCGGGAATTGGCTGCCAAGGCCGGCTTTTGGATGGGTACCTGTTATTTTAAATTGCGGGAATACGATCAAGCCATTCATTTGTTTGATAATTTTGTAGAAGAGTATCCGGAGCACAAATTGGCAGCCGATGCGCGTTTCAATAAAGCCATGGCGTACAAACGATTGGGCTTGGATATGGAAGCCAGAGAAGCCTATGAATCTGTGATGGATCACTATCCGCAAACGAATTTAGCTTTTAAAGCGCAGATGCATATTGCCTATATGCTGCAAGACAACCGGCAAAACTCGGAAGCCCTCGCAGAATATAAAAAAATTGTAAGTGCGGCACCGGCGGCATTTGCCTCCGAAGCACAATTTTGGATCGGTGATGTGTACGAAACCAAAAAGCACTACAACGACGCCTTGGCTGCCTATACCAAGGTTGCTGATCGCTACTCGGGTTCCAATCGCTGGGTGGTTACGGCTTTGGCGCGGAGTGCGGAAATTCATGAAAAAAAAGGCAATTTTGAAGCGGCGATCAACACCTACAAACGTATTGTGAAGTCCAGCAAAGACACGCGGTGGAAAAAATCAGCGCGAGCAAGAATAAAATTGATCAAAGAAAAATTAGCTACCTTAAATGAAATTCCCGAACCAACGCCGATATTGCCAAAACCAAAAAAGAAAGAATGAATGAAAATGAAACAAGTTATCACCAAAAAAGATGAAATTAAATTAACTGGGAGCAGGTTTGCTGTGCGGCGCGTTCTGGCAACTGCGCTAATCGGTCTGCTTTGGTATTCGCCTGTGATCAGTGCAAAGCGAGGCGCTGATTTATCCGGAGAGCATGACCGGGTAGCGCCGAAATTAACCGCGCCCGGTGGTCAGGAACCCGAAAGAGAACGGGCTGGTGCCAAGCAAAATCGTCCTTCCCTAAAGCTTCCGGAAGTGGTGGTAAAAGGTGACCGGCAATATCGAGTGTCTGCCGAACGGCGTGATTTATTACTCATGGATCCTATGTGGGGAACTAAAGAAATGCCGGCAGATATCGGAAAAGTGGTAGCTCCCGGATTGGAAGATGAGAAAGGAGCTCCTGCGGCAGATACGGTTACAGCGAAAAATTATCTCTTTGCTCTGGAAGCCGGCGGCGGGAGTAACCGGCAAGGCGAAGTCCGTCTGCTGACAGGATATGAATTCCAGCTGGCCAATTGTATCCTGCGCGCGGATTATAGCGCCGTGGACCATCCGTTGGCTTATGGAATTCGGCCTTTTGATCAGCAGGGCAGCGCTGAACTGGCCATTGGTTTTGCCGCCACCCCGGCAACCCGGATAGCTTTGAGTGTGCAGGGGCAAGGCGAAAGCAATCGGCAACCGGAAAACAGAATTCAGGGCTGGGGAGATTGGTTGGAACGTGCCGGTGGCAAACTGAATCTACGCGGTGAAATCGAAATCAGTAATTATTCGAAAATCAATCTGGCCGGAGAATTGGGAAATTTTTTTCAACAAGGAACCGGTGGACCTCGTCGAAACATTTTGAAAACCAGCTTGGCGGAATTTTTCGCAGAATTCGAACAAGACATTCAGGGTCTGACTCCCGAAGATCTGAATCTCTTAGTGCGCTTTCGGCTAACGCGTCAGGAAGCTTGCCTGGAAGCGGATTCGCAAGCTTGGGAGGAAAGAGAATATTTACAAAAACTATTGGCTCGTTTTCGTTTTCGCCCGATCTTTCCTTTGCACATTGATCTTGGTGTTCGGGTGGATCAATTTTCCGGAGTGGTGAATAAAAATACCGCGGATATAATAGGTCAAGCTTCTCTGGCACTGCCAACCGGAACCATGATTTATGGCCGCCTGGATGCCGGTCTGGATTGGGAACTGGTTTCCGAATGGAGTTACACCCATCCGCGACAAGCAGTTTTTGGATTGCCTCGACCGGAGCGCGTGGTGAACCGGACCAAGGCCGGCTGGAGACAACGCTTTGGAAACCGGATATCAAGTAATATTGTCTGGTTTCGAGAGGATATAGAAGATATCATGATCTGGTTGGATGGGAATTCGGATGGCTTGTTTACTCTGCTGAATTTGAGCATAGGCAAGATTGAGGGAGCTAGCGTTGAATTGGAAGTGCAATACAGCCAACAACTTTCACACACATTCAAATACATCTATCGCCAGGCCACATACGCGGAGATATTGCCTTTGCCAAACATTCCTGAACATGAAGGTAAAATGGAATTTCGCGCAGCCTTTTCCGACGCGGATGTGACTTTGACATATCGGTATTTGGGCGCGCGCTATGGTGATCCGGCGGAGCGTGTCCCAAGCCTGGAGCCGGCACATCTGGTTGGACTGGATTGTGACTTTCAAGTGTTGACGTATTTAAATATTTATATTGCGCTGGAAAATGTATTGGGGTTTACTTGGGATGAATGGTTGGGTTATCCGGGCAGAACATTTAATGCTCTGGTCGGTGCCAGAGTCTCTTTTTAAAAGAAAATCGATCTACAGGAGGCATTAAGCGTATGTTTCAAGATCTCACATTCTGGCAATTGATTGCCAAAGGCGGTTGGACCATGGTTGTCTTACTGCTGTTCTCATTGGTTTCTTGGTTTATTATTTTTGAGCGGGCCATTCGGTTTAGTATGGCCAAATTGGATTTAGAACATTTTATGTTAAAAATCAAAAAAATGGTGCAAACTAAAAAACCGGTAGAAGCCGGTGACTTGTGCCAGGAAACACCAGGACCGGTAGCTGCGACTCTTAAAGCAGGATTGCGTTATTTTGCCAGAGGTCCGGTTTCCGCCCGGGAGGCCATGGAAAGGGTTAGCGCTTTAGAATTAATCCGTTTGGAACATTTGTTGTCCACCTTAGCCACCATTGGTTCAATTTCACCCTTTGTTGGTCTGTTTGGAACCGTGTTGGGAATTATTACTGCCTTTTCCGCCTTGGCGGATTCTTCCGCAGCCGGAGCTTCTGTGGTAGCCAGTGGAATTGCCGAAGCCTTGATAGCCACTGCTGCCGGACTGTTCACCGCAGTGCCGGCTGTTATCGCGTATAATTATTTTGTGCGCCGGGTTACCCGTTTTGATACGGAAATGGCCACAGCCGCATCGGATTTATTGGATGATATGTATGGGAGCAATGAATTGCAGCAAGCCAACTATACGTATTCACGCCGCGGTGAATCATGAGACGCCCGGCCCGGAGAAACCGGGTTATGAGTGAGATCAACATCACACCTTTAACTGATGTCATGATGGTATTGTTGGTGATATTTATGGTAACCACTCCGTTGATTATGAAAGCCAGTATTGATATTAATTTGCCCAAAGCCCATGTAAAAAAGGCCGCCACGCCGATGGAAAAAGTGACTATTACGCTGACCGCGGATGGCAAGGTCTATGTGAACAATACTGTAGTAAAAATAGCAAAATTAGGGCGGCATTTGCGTAAATTTTTTCAGGAGGGGGGAGACCCCTCAGTTACGGTTTCAGCGGACACCAGAGTTGCTTACGGCGATGCAGTGAGGGTTTTGGATATAGCCAGGCAAGCAGGCGCGACAAAATTGGTTTTAGCTGCGGATCCTTTACCAGTGCGGCCTCTATCGGAGGAGATGTTAAAAAGGTGACCTTAGATTGGACGTCCAACCTATCATTTGGAATTACCCTGGCTATTCATGTCGGGTTATTGTTGGGGTTTGGCAGCATGCAATTCACCCAGGCGCCTACTGCTGAGATGCCCATGCTGATCGAGGTGACCTTGGCCGGCAGCAGTGCGCCGCGTTCAAAAGAAGAAGGAGTGAAAATGGCTGGGGACGTAATCGCATCCCAGAATGAAGAAGACGGGGAGCAAGCCATGACACCGCAAGAAATTGCCGCGTGGCGTGCCAAACGTCGTCAAGATATTATCAAAGAACTGGCTCGTGATCGTACTGGCGGCAATATCGGTGTTTCCACCAAAAAGCTGCGAAAATCAAGTGAAGGATTGGCCGAGGGGCGAGGAGCCGGAGAATGGGGTGCGCCCGGCACATCTTTGGGAACACTGAATCTCACTGGTGATATTGCCGCCCGGGGGTACAAAGAACCTGATTTCACGGCCTTGAAAAAAATGATTACCGAGGAAACCCAGTTACGACTTATATTAGTTGTCATGCCGGAAGGGGAAATAAAAAATGCCAATTTGCTGGAAACCTCCGGGTATCCGTATATTGATCAGAAAGCCATTGAATTGGCCAGGAAAATCATATTTGATCCCTTGCCTTCGGATTGGAAACAGGTTGAACAGCAGGGTGTACTGACTATAAAATTGAAGTTGTAAGCGTATGCCTACTCGAACCACTTCCCAAGAAGCTATTCTCGCGGATTTAAATGCCCAACAGCGCCAAGCTGTGATGCATGGGCACGGGCCCCAACTCGTAGTGGCAGGCGCCGGCACTGGAAAAACGGCAGTAATCACGCGACGCATTGCGCAACTGGTGTCTGCCAAGATTTGCACCGCCCGCGAGATACTGGCGCTTACCTTTACGGATAAAGCGGCCGAAGAGATGGAGAGCCGGGTGGATGTCCTGGTTCCGTATGGTTTTACTGACAGTACCATATGTACCTTTCATGCGTTTGGTGACCGGGTTTTACGTGAACAGGGAATCCTGTTGGGGATGAATCCAAATTACAAGGTGTTGTCCAACGCAGAACAATTAATCTTTTTAAGAGAAAATATATTTGATTTACCGCTTAAAAAACTGCGGCCCTTATCGGATCCAACCCGGCATTTGCAATTAATACTCAAGATAATATCGCGTGCCAAAGACGAGGATGTGACGCCAAGGGACTATCTCAATTACTGCGATGAATTGGAAATACGCAATCAGGAATATGTGAGTGAGGCGGATTTCGCCGGCTGGGAGAAGCAGGTCGAATTAGCCAAGCTGTATGATAAATATCAGCGCTTATTGCTGGAAAAAGGGTTGGTGGATTTTGGTGATCTGCTTACGCTCACCCTCCGCCTGTTTCGCGAAAATCCGGATGTTTTGGAAGAGTACCGCAGACGGTATCAGTACATCATGGTGGATGAATTCCAGGATACTAATGCGGCCCAGTTTGAACTATTGCGTCTGCTGGCAGGAAAACGCGGCAATATTACTGTGGTGGGAGATGATGACCAGAGTATTTACAAATTTCGCGGAGCTGCCATTTCCAACATATTGCAGTTCACACAATACTATCCTGAAACGCGGATAGTTGTTTTGAAAAAAAACTATCGTTCCACCCAAACCATCCTGGATGCCGCCTATCGCTTGATACAGCATAATAATCCCGAACGCCTGGAAGTGAAAAAAAATATTGATAAACGCTTACTGGCAGAGCAGCCAGGCGAGACACCTGTGTTGTATCAGGGGTTTGATACGGTTTCTGCCGAAGCTGACTGGGTGGCTCAGGCTATTCTGCAACGTATGGAACAAACAAGTGTTAGCTGGTCTGATTTTGCTGTTTTGGTACGGACCAACCGTCAGGCAGATGCATTTGTCCGTACCTTTAATGCTAAAGGCCTTCCCTGTCGCTTTCAGGGTAATCAGGGACTCTACCGGAGATTGGAAATAAAACTCTGCATCGCGTTTTTACGTGTTTTAGCCGATCCCTCGGCGCCCTTGCCGTTTCATGCACTGGCATCCTCGGATATCTACGACATGCCTGCCCAGGATTTGGCCGCGTTGACCGCGGAAAGCAGGAAGCGTCACCTGCCGTTAAAAACAGTTTTGGAAAAATATAGGACCAAAGAGTTACCCGGTATGACCGAAGCAGGTCTGCAAAGTGCGGAACGCTTGCTGACAGATATTGAGAATTTTCTCAAAATAGCCAAAACACATTCCACGGGTCAGGTATTATATCGCTTTTTGACTGAAAGTGGAGTATTGGCAAGATATACGGAAGACAACAGTGTGGAGTCTGATCTGGTCATAAAGAACATAGCGAAATTTTTCAATGTAGTACAGCGTTATGAAAACATTTCCAAATCAGACCGGGTGATTCACTTTGTTGAGCATTTGGATATGCTGGAAGAGGTGGGAGATGATCCCGGCAGCTCAGATGTGGATTCCGACCTAAAGGCTGTCCATGTTTTGACCGTGCATCGGGCCAAAGGACTGGAATTTGATGCTGTCTTCCTGGTTGGATTGGCAGCCAATCGATTTCCAGGAATTAATCGTGCGGCCGGCCTGACCTTGCCTCTGGAACTGGCCAAAGAGGTGGTCCCGGAAGGAGATCCGTTTCTCTCAGAAGAACGCCGCTTATTTTATGTAGCCATGACACGTGCAAAAAAAGAATTAGTGCTCACAGGCGCCAAAGATTATGGGGGAACACGAGCCTACAAGCCTTCGCGTTTTATCCTGGAAGCTTTGGAACTTCCGGGCGTGAACCCAGAGCAGTGGAAGACATCAGCTCTGGAGCGGATAAAAACGCACGCTTGGCAGCCGGCCGCACCCTTGCAACCTCTGGAGCCGCTTTCCAAGCAAGAGACCTTAACACTATCATTTTATCAAATTGATGATTATCTATCCTGTCCGTTGAAATACAAATACATCCACCTGCTGAAAATACCGGTATTGCCGCATCATACAATATTGTATGGAAAGGCGCTGCATACCGCAGTTTCGGAATTTTATCGCTCTCTGATGGTTATGGAGCCCATTTCAGAAGAAAGGGTAATTGAGATATTTTTAGATACCTGGGTGAATGCGGGATTTATATCCCGGGAACACGAAGAAATCAGGCAGACTGTGGGCATCGAAGCTTTAAAGTTATTTATTAACAAGTACAACGTAAATCAAATGATACCAAAATATATTGAGAAAACCTTCAGTTATAATTTAGGTCTCAATAAAATCGTAGGCCGCATTGACCGGGTGGATATACTGAACACCGGTGAAGTAGCAATTATTGATTTTAAGAGTTCAGAGGTCTTTGAGCAAAAAGCAGCGGATAAAAAGGCCAAAGATAGTCTGCAACTTAAAATATACGCGCTGGCTTGGCTGCATATGGAAAAGAAACTGCCTGAGCGCTTGGAACTGTATTTTTTTGACAGTGGATTAAGCGGCAGGACTGTATTGAAAAAAGAGAAGGTAGAAGAAGTGGAAAACCAGATCCTGCAAGTAGCGGATAACATTCGCAACAGAAATTTCGAGCCTAAATCGAATGTGTGGGTGTGCAATTATTGTCCGTATCGGACCATTTGTCCCAATGCTGCGCTATAAAAATACGCAGGCAAAAAATGCTCGTTTACTAAAAAATGAAATGCAATAATTTACATGAGAAAATCATTGACTTAAGAGTTAAAAGCGTGGAAATTGAGAAAGAGAAAAACAGGAGTGCAGTTAAAGCAGTATTAATCGGAAAATCAAGTTTTGTTTTTCAGGAGGTGGGGATATGGCGAATTCCAAAACACAAGAGGTTATGGATGAAATTGTGAGAAGAATTGCCTCTCAGTTTAATCCGGATAAAATCATTTTATTCGGCTCTCATGCACGCGGTACGGCAATGCCTGAAAGCGATGCGGATTTGCTGGTCGTGATGCCTATTCACGGGTCGAGAAGGAATCAGGCAACGCTGATTGACTTGGCACTGGTGGGAGTCGATATGCCGGTGGACATTTTGGTGGCAACGCCTGAAGATGTGGAGCGGGATTGCGAACAGATCGGAACTGTAATCTATCCGGCTGTAAATGAAGGGAAGGTTCTCTATGAGCGTGCTGCCTGATGATAAAATACCAACGCTGCGCTTGTGGATTGAAAAAGCCGAACATGATCTTAAAAATGCGGAATATACGCTGACTCTGTTTGAGGAGTGTCCTTTTGATACCATTTGCTACCATGCCCAGCAATGCGCTGAAAAATATTTGAAGGTATTATTGCTTTATCGTTGTGAAGATTTTCCGAAAACGCATGATCTGCGTCTACTCTTGCAAAGGACTATGATTCAAATTCAACTTAAATTGGAGATGGGCGACATACTGAAACTTAACCGCTATGCAATCGAAGCCAGGTATCCGGGCCGGTGGGAACCGATTACCCGTCAAGAGGCTGAAGAAGCAATTGCCATGGCTCGAAAAATTCGTGTGGAAATTCGTAAACATTTACCCCAGGAAGCATTATAAAAGATAAAATTGGTACCGGATCTTCATTTGTCATTAGGTATAAAAATCGTAGCACTTACAAATGACAAATGAAGATCCGGTACCACACGATTCCATGTAATCGCCCTTATGGATAATTATAATAACAAACCGCCGGGTAACCAAAATCAGGACAAAAACACCATCAGGGGCGAAAACATGGTTTCGCCCTTACAATTTATTTTTTTTCACGTAACAGGTCAGTCATGCGTTTTTTTGTTTGTCATCCCCCCGACTTGATCGCATATCGTCTATCAGGGACGCTGCGCAGCCGAATGCTTGTATCGGGGACATGGTTTAAAAAACCAGATTCCCGA
>JAGLMY010000292.1 GCA_023139775.1 bacterium | reverse complement strand
GATGCCGCCTCAGGAACAGCGGGTGGTGCTTGATCCTGACAATGCCAATCATAACCGCATCATACTTGCCACCAATGTGGCAGAGACCAGCCTCACTATTCCCGGCGTTAAAGCTGTGGTAGATATTGGTCTTGAAAGGCGGGTGCGTTTTTTGCCTCGTACCGGTATGGATCACTGGGATACACTGCCCAGCAGCCTGGCGTCTGCTGAGCAGCGCAAAGGCCGGGCCGGACGCTTAGGCCCGGGAATATGCTTTCGCTGGTGGAATGAAACCGATTTTCGCGAACCTTTTGCTCTTCCCGAAATAGCAGAAGCTGATCTGGCGCCACTTGTGCTGGAAACAGCCGCCTGGGGCGCAGCCTCACCGACAGACCTTACCTGGCTCACAGTGCCGCCGGCAGCCACGCTTTCCCAGGCAACGGGATTATTAAAAGATCTTGATCTTCTCGATGCGCGAGGAAAGATTACTGAGTTAGGTCACCATACCAATCAATTCTCCATTCATCCCCGATTAGCCAGAATGGTCCTTACTTTCAAGGATACCAATTTCATTGATACATCTGCATTGATTGCCGCTTTATTGGAAAGCGATGATTTATTGTCTCGTAAAGATCCTGATTTTCGTGAACGCGTTCAACTGTTTAAAGATTGGGCCCATGGCAAAGAACAGCGTAGCCACATAGGCTTGTTAAAGCGTATTTGGGAAGAGTGTCACCGTATTTTACGCACTCTAGGCAAACCAGTGGATTCACCCCGGGAATTGCATATCAACCCCCAGGTTGTCGGTCGTCTGCTTTTAGCTGCCTATCCCGACCGATTGGCCAAGCGGACCCGGCTCGATGATCCCATTACATCCCGGTGGCTGTTGGCAACCGGCAGAGGCGGGTTGCTCAAAGGCCACCTTTCCCAGGAAGATTATCTGGTCATAGCTGATCTGGATGGTGGTCAGCAAAATGCCAAAATCTTTTCAGCTGCTCCCGTTACTCAGAAAGAGTTATTGGGAAGTCCGGCGGTTGTAGCCAAAGAATGCTGGCATATTGCCTGGAAAGGCTGGAAACCCAAAGGCAAGTCGGAAATAAAAATCGGCGCCATTGTTTTAAAAGAACAACCAGGCGGTGTGCCGGCCAAAGAAGTACTTCAAGCGGAAGCCTTGAAAAAACTCATTGCCAAAGGATTTTACCAATTGCCCTGGAACGCGGCGACAGAACGTTATTTAGCCCGCTGCCGCTTTATAGAAAAATGGGGCAAGCAACCGGACTGGCCCGCTTTCAGTGAAGAGAGCTTATTAGCCCAGGCCGAACAATGGTTATTGCCGGTTGGCAACTGGACCGGTAGTGAAGTCTGGACCGAACAATCACTGCTTAATGGCTTGAAACGTTATTTGAAACCCGCTCAGCAAGATCTGCTCAATAAACTTGCGCCGGAAGTCATACGCCTGGCAGCAGGCTTTAAGAAAAACCTGAATTACCAGACCGCTGATATCCCAAAACTAGCAGCGCGCTTGCAGGAATTCTTCGGATGCCAGACCACACCAACCGTATGTAATCAGCCAATAGTACTGGATATCCTCAGCCCGGCCAATCGGACGATGCAATTGACTCGCGATCTCGAGAGTTTTTGGGAGAAAACCTATCCAGAAGTAAAAAAAGAATTCGAAGGAAAATACCCCAAACACAACTGGCCCGATAATCCCAGGAATAAAAAATATATTAAACATAAATAATCTTTTGAACCCGGCCAACCTGTCCATCAGTTAAGCGAACCTTTATACCATGAGGATGAAATGCTGATTTTGTCAACAACCCGCTTACAATCCCCTCGGTTAATCGCCCGCTGCGCTGGTCCTGCTTCAAAATAACCGCGACCTTTAATCCGGGTTTTATATGCTCTCGTCTTTGTCCGTTCATCCGGCATTTCATCCTTTTAATAATTGTATTTATAACGTAGGGGCAAACCTTGTGTTCGCCCACATGGTTTTTCCAGTGATCTATCTCACGTATCCCAGCGGTTACCGGTCGGTCGTCCCTAGTCACACAAATGGCATTAAAAGCATAAATACATTAGAGACACATTAAATGTATTAATTTGTGTTATATTATTGACATTTAAAACTACATATAATAGTATCTATTTGTCCACCAAAAATAACAAATGGAGCTCAAAAATGGAACGCCATAAACATATATCATTCCGAAAAGAATGGGAAATCCGTGCTGATTGCGCTTATATGTTGGGGGAATGTGATGCATATGTTAAGGCGCTTACCGATATCCCATTAAAGCCGGAAAATAGACGCAAATTGCTTAGTGTTTCTCTTGTCAAGGGTGCCCAGGCAACTACAGCGATTGAAGGTAATACCTTAAGTGAAGAAGAAATTAAAAAAATAACGGAAGGGTGGAAATTGCCGCCAAGTAAAGAATATCTTGAAATAGAAGTAAAAAATATTATTGAAGCTTTTAATACCTTGTTGCATGAAATAATCGACGAAAAAAAGGAGCGTATCATTAGTCCTGATCTTATTAAAGAATTTCATTCTAAGATAGGAAAAAACCTTGGTGAGAACTTGGATGCTATTCCGGGAAGGTTTAGAAATGATTCGAGGGTTGTAGGACCATACTTAACACCTGACTATAAGAATGTTCCGGATTTAATTGAGCAACTCTGTCGTTGGCTGAGAAAAGAATTCCATTATACGGATGGGCAAAGTTTTTCGACATCAGTAATACAGGCAATTGTTACTCATGTATACATTGAATGGATCCACCCTTTTGGAGATGGCAATGGCAGGACAGGACGATTGTTTGAATTTTTTATTTTGTTACGTGCTGGTTTACCTAGTATCGTTTCCCATATTTTGTCTAATTTTTATAATCAAACGCGATCTGAATATTATAAGCAATTGGATAATGCACGAAAAAAAAGAGACTTAACCGAATTTATTCAATATGCTGTCCAGGGTTTCAGAGATGGGTTGGATGAAAATTTAAATATTATTCAAGAAAGCCAATTTTTTATATTTTGGCATTACTACATTTATGAAATATTTGCCAATGTAAAATATACTAAAAAAGATGCTTTTAAAAGAAAACGTGAATTAATTTTACAACTGCCTATAAATAAAGAATTTGATATCGATGAGATGTTATTATTAACCCCTGATATTGCTAAAAAATACGCAATTGTGAATAGACCTACGATTTTAAGAGATTTAAAGGAATTGCAGGAACTTAAACTCCTGGTAAAAATAGGTAGAAAATATAAAGCTAATACGAATATATTGAAGGCAATGATGCCAGAAAAGAAATCATAAAAACAGTTCGTAAATTTAAATAGCAAGTACTGATTTTCGTGAAAGAGTTCAACTATTTAAGGATTAGTCCGATGGCAAAGAACAGCGTGGCAACACAGGATTGTCAAAGCCACTCTATGGTGCCCCCGGAATTACAATCGCACCATGCAGTTAACCCGCGATCTCGAGAGTTTTTGGGAGAAAACCTATCCAAAAGTAAAAAAAGAATTCGAAGGAAAATACCCCAAACATAACTGGCCCGATAATCCCCGGAATAAAAAATACATTAAGCATAAGGCGTAGGGGCGAACCTTGTGTTCGCCCTTATTATTTTCTGGGCAGACACGCAGGTCTGCCCCTACAGAATAAATGTGTTGTGGTGTTTTGATTTGCAATCGGTATGCATTATATTGAGCGCGGGAACCGCGGACCCTACTCCAGAATTTTTTGTCCCTTCATCCGGCATTTTATCCTTTTAGCGTGGTATATGGAGGGGGGGGGAGATAACAAGTTAGCTTATTTGTCTGCTTGCTGTCTAACCAGCCCAGTCAATTTATGGCAGTGCTTTTTACTTGAGTTCTTAAATCAAACACGCCCCCCAAGTCTGTACGATTTAATCGTCTAATTGCTGCAAGTAATGAATATATGAATTCAATTCAAAAAGAAATGTTAATCTTTGATTATCGGACTATCTGCAAACTTGAAAAAGCGTTAAGTGAAAACACAATAAAAAAAGCAATAGCTGAGCACCAAGCGAAGAAAGCAATTGCAGATGATCTTTTTAAGTAATTTTATTCTTGCTGGGTCGCGAACGGGGTCACGGCTATAACAAGAATCACGGTGGCTGACACTTTTATCCGTAAAATTCACTGGCGACAATTATCAAACTTTTAGTTCCGGAAGCAATACCCCTTTTTTTTCTGCTCTATCTCTTAAATCAAAAAGGTATTTTGTTTTGATCGTTTCTTGAAATTCATTTTTATAATACAAATTGCCGGTAGATAAATCCATTTTCAATCTACTTTCGAGATTATGTGCATGAGGTTTAGAGGGGAAAGGGTCGGAATCGTTTTTATGTATTCTCCAGACCTGCCCGTCTTTCTTAATGGTCACTTCATCTAATCGTCTTCGGCATTTATCAGAAATTGGAGAATAGCCTAAATCTATTTCTATGATATCATCGTTGCTCATATCTTTTTTGACCTCCTGTATTTTTTTGCTGAACCATGACCTTTATGCTCGGAAAGCGTCTCCATACAATCTTTAATTATCTTACATGTTTTAGGATTTTGTACAAATTCCCTGTAAACATTATTCTGCCTGTCAATTCTTCTTAAATTCAGGTGACATCGCACTTAACTATTTATTCAACATTTTGGAATTAAATCAGGTATCCCCCGAATATATTGCTGGTATGTTTTAAGGATTTCATTTGCTTCTCACAAGTATGCTTACCTTTGCCGTTTGGTACCATCTCATTTTCACGCATCCAACTAAGCGCTTTTTTAAGACGTGCTTTTGGAAAACGCTTTTTTTTGAAGTGCCATTTTCCAATAAATTCTCCAATGACTTTGTCGTCCGATATTTCATGGTCATCTAATAGCAAGTCATTCCAGCAGGCATATAAAGTGGCTATGATTTCACATTGATCTGTTTTTAATTTTTCGAAAAGTTTAATTAGTTTTTTAATTTTTGCTATTTTTTTTCCAAAAAGCATTCCAGCCCTTTTCACCATCTTATTAATATTTTCACCTGGATAATAATTTATTTTTTTATCTGATTTTTCTGCATTGAAGTAGCCATAACGGTTCGACAATGATTCGATTCCAATTTGGGCATTATATAAAGCTCTCGCGTCAAGAGGTCCAGCAGCTTCCCTATAATATTCGGTTTTCATATCTAATTCTTGTGCAACATCAGCCAAATAAAAGAGTTTAACAAATTTTGTTCTACCAAAGTTGGGATCATCTGCGAGTTCCTGTACGATCACGGAAGCAACTGCCAATCGTTTTTCAACAACATAATCAAATTTAGTAACAGGAGAAAATAATTCTGGAGTTTTTTTCTCATGCACCGTAGAATCCTGGTTAATCGCAAAATAATTAAGCCCTTCTTTTGCATTGAGTATTTTATGAAATTCATCCTTAGCTTCTTTGAGAATATCTTGCATTCCATCATATGTCTTAAGTAATTCTTGGTTATCTACTGCTTTGGCATATTCCCTAATTTGAATCAGCCCGGAACCAATTGTCAAGACTCCATCATTAATAAAGTATGGTTTCTTAAAAGGTGCGGCAATTTCTTTTCTTGAACCTATATGTTTTGTCCAGGCCGTATAAACTTTGCTTGTTTCTCCAACTAGTCTGTCAGCGATTGATCTACCACCATTTTTAAAATTAATTGCTAATTTACTTGACCAGAATGAGTGCGGGTTTAAAGGTGTCATTGGATTAAATATTCTTAACTCTGGACAACCTTTAGCAGGATTGTTGGCGGGAAAGGTTGTTTCGACACACTCATTTTCAGCAAACGCAATAGCATAACTTAGTTTATAAATATCATTCTCCAGTTTTTTTGGTATTGGTGGAGCCCATAGTTCGCAATTATGAACCCACATAGGATATTTATATTGTTTGAATGTTCTTGCCAAAGAATACCAAAAAAAACATTTTTTTATTGAATCTTGATCTTCAGGATAAAATCCAACGTGATCTGGCAACCCGGATAAACAACGCGCTCTTTTATGATCCATAAAAGATGAATCTAATCGAAATCCTGGTGCACCCATCACATCTAATGAAATTCTAACGGGTGTCAGATCACCCATGAATCCGATATTTTGACCAAATGCATCCCCATATTCAGACCGCTTTGATTCACGATGATCACCTAGAGGCAATCCACTATTTCCATTCTTTCTTGCACGCATAAAATCTTTTCGAGATAATCCAGACCATTCTCTAAGAGTGAATATATTCGGATCAAAATTAACCTCTACACTTTTCTCGTTTTCAATAATAGTTCCACATTGCTTATCCAACAGAGTCTGATTATCCCACGAAAGTTCAGACATTTGATTTTTAGTCAGCCAAGTCAAATCTAATAGAGGAATTGCTCGTTCAGCATTCAATCCTGCATCTCGCCCTCGATAACGCCATATAGTAAAAGCTATAGGGAATTTGCCTTTGACTTTAAAAAATTCTTTGCTATTCACTATCAATCCACCGACATCTTCAAAACAAGATGTTATTTCCCTGCGAATATTTTTGAATGATGTTCTATTCAGCCAGGATGTCTCTGTAAATATCAATAACAGAGTATCCTCTGGTAATCCACTGTCTTTTACTTGTTCACAAATCAACTTCATTTGGGCCAAGAAACAGCAATAGCGTTCTGTAGCAGATGCCTTTCTGGTTAATTCCATAATGGACGGGTGTACTTGATAGCTTACACCTGAAGCACTTTGATCATCATCATTCCGGTATGGTGGATTACAAAGAAAGGCTATGGGCTTATCAGCTTTCTGGCCTTTTTCCTCAAGATAACGCTTAACTACCGCTAAATACTCGGCTGCACTTTTATCCAAAAAATTAAGACCTCTTCCTTCACTCACTTTTGGAACAACCGTGAATTTACCATTATGCCATTGGTCGCCTTTCATTCTTTGCTCTACTGCAAATAGCAGTTCAGGTTCAATTTCACTAACTACCTTATGCCGTAATTCCAGAGGCGAGCGCCAGTTCGTAACCAGATTCCCACTACCACAAGCCGGGTCAATGACCAAGTAGTTTTTACCCAGATTAGGGATATGTTTTTTCACAAACCACATGACGAACTTGGAAAGCATGAGATCAGTAAAAAATATCCCGTGTTTAATTCTAAATTGCGGGTCTACTGCATCTATTGCCATGTCAAAGCGAGCAAAAAAGTCATCCTCATTTTCCTCTTCCTGTAAGGATATCGCGTGATCTTCAACAAATTTTTTAAATCGGAATCTTTTACCTGGAATAAGACAGCTGACGGTTTCACCACCTACCGTAGCTTGGTCATTAACTCTATTACTGATTTGGACAGTCGATGCATCATTCCAACCGTATAGCATGCTATAAAAAGCGCGTACTGCTTTAATCGGTTGTGCTGGATCAAAATATCCCCTCAGCTCTTTTAAAACAGAAGTGAAGTTTTTAAGCGTTATTGGCTGCCGGATTTTACGCGATTGGCTAAGCGTTTTTTCGAATGATTGGATTTTAGGAATAATCACTTCGGATTGCGAATTAAAAAGTTCTCCAAAACTATCCGTGCCATTCCAAATCGCTTTTTTAAGCAATTCATTTTTTTGCTTCGCATACTTTTTAGCAAAAGCCTTTCCAATTGCGTTTGGCGCACGTTTGTCTGTAAGCACTTCCTCGCATATATTTTCAGGAATGTCTTCTGCTTTCCAAATTGACAAAAAATTTTCCGCTGCAACAACAATTAACGAAAAATGTAATTCTTTTGCTTTGTATGCTAATCCTTGAAAAAGCCCTGCTAACCAATCCGATGATTTGCCTTTCAACTCAAGCACAAAGTGTCCCGCTACATATCCGTCAGACCTACCGGCATCTGATTGTCTTGAAAATGCTTTTCCATATACATGACGAAAATATTGAAGGACTAAATCCTCGTTGGCCTTCTCATGCGGCTGATTTAAATAACTAAGCAGCCCTTCAATGTGTTTAGGGATAACCTTTGCCATTGATGCACCTCAATAACAACCATTTTTCACCCAGCAATTCCATGTTAAGTTTCAGCAATAATGCTATTTTTATAATCGGCAAGTTTGCTAATTTGGATAAATCAATGTTCCGGGACACTCCAACTCTTAGTTTAATATTTCCCCAGCTCCCCGTTTTTTATATACCGAATAAAATCCATATTATTCAATTGCCACTGCTTTAATTCTTTTAAGGCTGGTTGATTGGTTGATCGTCCTTACATACATTCATAGTATAGTATCGGTCCTGCTCCGTCTTTTCTGGAGATACCTTTTTTTCATACGAAGGCAGGTTGATGAGCGACAATCAAAATTAC
>JAGLMY010000291.1 GCA_023139775.1 bacterium | reverse complement strand
GGCGAATACAAAAAATGGAAACAAGTCGGGGGCAACAAAAAAAAGATTATTCTCCTGTCCCGCGACTCCAGTTCCGGAACCTTTGCTTTTTTCCAGAAAAAGGTCCTGGAAAAAATGGATTACTCAGTGCGCGCCCGTCGTATGCCTTCCAACTCGGCCATCGTGCAGACCGTATCAGAAGATAAAAACTCGATCGGTTATGTGGGCTTGGGTTATCTGGCCCAAGCCGGCGACAAAGTCAAGGGTTTGAAAGTGAAAGCGGATGATAAAAGCGACGCAGTCTATCCTTCACAGAAAACAGTTGTGGATAATTCCTATGTGATCAACCGTCCTTTGCATCTGTACACCAAAGGTGAAGCTGCGGGCCTGGCCAAAGAGTTTATTGCTTATGTGATGAGCACAGATGGGCAGGCGGTCGTGAATAATATGGGTTTTGTGGCTGTGAAATAATTATATGTTCATCCCGGTGTTAACCTTAAGCGCCACAATTTTTATGCGGTTCATAACCTGTAGAGACGCGATTAATCGCGTCTCTACATAAGGGAATAAAAAATGCCATCCAATGCAGTAAAAGAAAAAATCATGCAGCACCTGTTTTTAATCACAGCCTCAACGAGTATATTTATTGTCATACTTATCTTTTTATTTCTCGGCCAAGAGGCCGCGCCCTTTATTACAGAGACGGGGATCACAGCCTTGTTTGATTATCGCTGGGAGCCGGTTTCTTTTGTTAAAGAGCGTTTTGGTCTTTGGCCCCTGATTACCGGATCGTTATTGGTCACGTTTTTGGCCACAATTCTGGCAGTTCCTTTTGGCGTGCTGGGCGCGGTGTATATCGCCGAAATCGCGACCCCGGTGGAACGGGAAATTTTCAAACCACTTATTGAGATGCTGGCCGGCATCCCCTCAGTGGTCATAGGTTTTTTTGGCCTAATCGTTTTAGCTCCTATTATTAAAATTATTTTTAATCTCAGTTCAGGCCTGACCGCTCTAACCGGCGCCTTATTGCTGGCACTCATGTCCATCCCCACGATTATCACTATTTCCGAGGATGCCCTCAAAAGCGTGCCGCGCTCTTATAAAGAGGCTGCTTTGGCCCTGGGAGCAACCCCGATGCAGACGCTATGGCGCGTTACTGTTCCGGCGGCCATGTCCGGTATTGTGGCGGCTGTTATGCTGGGTATGGGACGGGTTATTGGTGAAACCATGGCAGTATTAATGGTTACCGGAAACGCGCCGATTCCCACCATTGATCCCTTTGAATCCGTCCGCACGATGACCGCCTGCATTGCCGCGGAAATGGGCGAAGTGGCGGTTGGCGATGTTCATTATCAGGCGCTTTTTTGGGTGGCAATTGTTCTGCTGATTATGACCTTTATTATTAATATTGTTGTCCAACATGTTTTGAAAAATCATCAGAGGTAAGTATGAATCGAAAACTGAAAGAAAACCTGATTATCCGGCTGATGCGTGTGACCACATACTTCACCGTATTTGTGGTCGGCTGGATTGTTTTGGACATAGTCATCAAGGGACTGCCGGTGATCAGTTGGGAATTTATTTTCACTGCGCCCAGAAACGGCGGAACCGCCGGGGGTATCTGGCCCGCCATAGTGGGAACATTTTACCTGGTATTTGGCACCATTGTCATTGCCCTGCCACTGGGCACAGGCGCGGCCATATATTTATCTGAATATGCCAAACAGACACGCTTTACCCGGATTATCCGTCTGGCCATAGTAACTTTGGCGGGTGTGCCCTCCATTGTTTTCGGTCTCTTTGGATTGGGTATGTTTGTTCTGTTTTTTAATTTTGGGACCTCTATTTTAGCCGGCAACCTGACCTTGGCCTGCATGATTCTGCCGACGATTATTGTTTCCAGTGAAGAAGCGCTGCGTGCTGTGCCAAAAGGATTGCGGGAAGCCAGCCTGGCTTTGGGAGCCACCAAATGGCAGACTATTTTAAAAAATGTTTTGCCATATTCTCTTCCAGGTATGTTGACAGGCGCGATTTTAGGGGTCGGGCGCGTGGCTGGTGAGACCGCGCCTATTTTGCTCACTGTGGCGGCCTTTTTTTTGCCCCGTCTTCCGGGTTCCGTATTTGACCAGGTCATGGCCTTGCCTTATCACTTGTTTATTTTAGCGACCCAGCACCATGAAATAGAGCTGGTGCGTCCCTTGCAATACGGCACCGCGTTAGTCTTGATTGCCTTAGTTTTAGGCATAAATTTAATCGCGATATTTTTGCGTATTCATTTCCGTAAGAAATATAAATGGTGAAGCAGAAAAGAGGTTTGTTATGGATTTGCAGAAGATACACGTTGAAAAGATGAATTTTTATTATGGTTCCAATCAAGCGCTGTATGATATTAATATGGATATGGGAGAAAATTTGGTCACTGCTTTTATCGGTCCTTCCGGTTGCGGCAAATCAACTTTTTTGCGCTCGTTGAATCGCATGAATGATATCATTGTTGACACGCGCCTGGAAGGGACTGTTAGCATAGACGGTGAAAACATATACAGTAAAAGCACGGATGTCGTCAATTTAAGAAAACGGGTGGGCATGGTATTTCAAAAATCCAACCCGTTTCCAAAATCCATCTATGAAAATGTGGCCTTTGGGCCCAAAATATACGGACAAAAAAACAAAATCCGGTTGGACGAGATCGTGGAAAAAAGTCTGCGCCGGGCGAATTTATGGAACGAAGTCAAGGACCGGTTGAATGTCAGTGCGTTGGATTTATCCGGCGGACAGCAGCAGCGCTTGTGCATAGCCCGGGCGCTGGCGGTCAATCCGGAAATAGTGCTCATGGATGAACCGGCGTCAGCCTTGGACCCGCGATCCACCGCAAAGATAGAAGACCTGATTGCCGAGTTGAAAAAAGAGTATATGATTGTCATCGTAACCCACAACATGCAACAGGCTGCCCGGGTATCCGACCACACCGCCTTTTTCTATGAAGGAAGATTGATCGAGTTTGGGGAGACCCAAAAAGTATTTACCAATCCTGAAAATAAGCAAACTGAAGACTACATCACCGGCCGATTTGGCTAACCAAGGCAGGGGCGAGCCTGCTTTCCACGCCGACTTGGCGACGAAGGCGGGTGTTCGCCCGGTAATGTCAAAAATAAAATGATAA
>JAGLMY010000290.1 GCA_023139775.1 bacterium | reverse complement strand
AACATGCCGGCCAGAGTATTTTCCCTGGATTGCGCCGCGTTCAGCATAGTGGCAACCTGGCGTTTCTGGAACCAGTAAGGATGGTCTTTAAACAGTTTTTTTCGTTTCTCTGGATCTTTAGCAGCCGCTTCAATCTCCTCTTTCATTTTCTCATCCGCTAAATCAGAGCTTAGTTCTGTGCTAAGTTCTTTACTGGCAATCGGCACATTCAGTTCCTGGTTGCAGATCTGCAAAAAGGCATCCAGGCCGATCGGGAGATCTTTTTCAGCCTGGGGCCGATCTTCTTTGGGACCAATCGTTCTCTCCACTTCAGGACTTTTTCCCACAATATATTTAACCACTTCTCCCTTGCGATCCCAGCCCCATTCAATTAATTTATAGAGAATTCGTCTTTCCAGGGAAAGCCAGATCAAACTTAATTTCAAGCGTACGCCCAGCATATAATGAACCGGCCCGTACCACCACTTGGCATTTTTGTCCTTTTTGGCTATGTTCCAGAGCCACTCAGGCATAGAAATTACGAATATTGTTTTTTCTTTGAGATATTCTTGGGTTATATCTTCCTTGGCATCCGGTTTTATTTCCTGAAAGGAGACACTAAAAGCAGGCCCTATTAAGAAACGTACATTCTCCTTCAAGTTATATTTTTTGCCGAATATGGTATCTACATATTCAGACAGCCGCTCTCCAATTACGTGGCCGTCTAAGGGTTTTTCACCATTCCCAGGCTTTATTTTCATATCTTTATAAAGCTTCGCTAATGTCGGATACTTTTCAGTATCAGTATAATCAATATTTTCCCGTTCATAAGGGAGATTCGCCCGCTCGTGCAGCCTGCCGCCGAAAGGAATAGCAAGCACTGCGAGCGCTACTAAAGCCATTGGCCCTAACCAGCCCATGGCTGCTACTACTCCCACCACTGCCATCCCCAGCAGCGAACTCCAGGTGGCGGTCAGGCTAGCTTTGCCGGCCAGGTTTAATCTTTGGTAAACTGTTTGGTCTTTATCTAATGTAAGGGAAGACACATACTTACTTTCCTTAGAATCATACTGAAGCACACCCCCTGCATAATGAGCAATTATGAAGGCAGCAAAAGTTAAGACTACAGGCAGGATGATAAGCAAACCGAAATCAATAAAAGTAGGCGCGTCCTTTAAAATAAAATGCAGCACAGGAAAGAAAGAAAAAAACGCGGCTGCCCGGCCTTCTTGCTTTCCCATCTGGCTCGGCGTCAATTTGAGCATCTCTCCCAGACGGCCGATAGCGCCGGAGATGCGAGCAGCAGGCACAGGAGGGCTCTCAGCTTTCGATTCGACAGATTCCAGATACTCAATGTGGTCACTAACTTTTTTAGTCAGCCTTCTTAATCTTAAATCTACACTACTTTCTCCTCTTTGCATTTCTGCAAACACTTCCATCACTTTATCCCTGTTCTCGCTCTCTGCCAACTTGACTAATATCCGGAAAGCACGGTGGCCATGCTTATCAGTCTCAAGAAAGCCTTTGACAAATTTGGCATCTTTTACTGTTAATTCGATAATTAATTTAACAGTTTCCTTGTCGATTGGTCCGGGAGGTGCCGCCGCCTTACCGGTGGTGGCACGCACAAAATATGATTTCTTTTCAACTATTACCCACAACGCAGTATTAACTATTAAAGAATCATCCGACTGCAATGCTCGTCTAAGAACCTGTAGCGTTTGGGATAGCTTTAAGTCTTTCAATTCGGAAACAAGTGATATCATTACTCTAATATCCGGCGAGATTGCTGTAAGTTCTTTTAATATCTCCTCATCCGTAACTTTCCATTTTTTCAGCAGTGAAAGGATTGCATTAATTACTTTTTTGTCATTATAAAAAATAGTTGCCTTTTTGATAAATTCCGACTTTAAATTTTGTAAATTATGTTTTCTTGCGTGTTTGATTTTTCTTAATATTTTGAACGACTCTAAAGACTTTTTAATTATAATATCAAATTCTTGTGACAGTATTTTTAATCCAATGTCTTCAGTATTTTCACTTGTCATTTCTTCGAATACCTTCTTCACCTTATCCCTGTTCTCGCTCCTTAGCAACTTGATTAATGTCTCGAAAGCCAATCCACTAGTTTCGTTAGTTGAAAGAATGCCATTTTTTAAAATGGAATTTTTTACTATTAATTGGATAATTAATTTGACAGTCACATCGTCGATTGGTCCGGGAGAAGGTGCCGCCGACTCACCGGCGTGACGTGCAAAATATGATTCCGGATTAGCTATTGCCCACAACGCAGCATTGACTATTGAAGGATCGTCCGACTGCAATGCTTTTTTATAAACCGGGAGCGCTTGAGATGGTTTCAAGTCTTCCAAGCTGGAAACAAGCATTATCATCCCTATATCAGTATCCGGCGAGATTTCCATAAGTTCAGCTAATATTTCCTTGTCCGTAAGCCCCCATTTTTTCATCAGTAACAAGATTGAACTAACTATTCTCCTGTCCTTATAACTAACAATTGCCAGTTTGATAAAGTCTGACTTCAAATCTTTTAAATCATGTTTCTCTGCGAATTCGATAATTTTTAATATATCAATCAAGTTAAAAGGCTTTTTTCCCTTGATAAAAGAGTTAATGACGACACGAACCAATTCTTCATTCAGCTTTTTTTCTCTGGTTAGCCCTGTTCCTGATTCAAAATATTGGTTAAATATCTGGTGAAAAACCAAGAAGGCTATTAAACTGATCAGAAGGCGTACCATAGGAAAAATAAAGGCGGGAATGCCCCACCACACCAAACCTGTGACCAGTGATATAAATGCGGCAATCGCGGCATTTTTCAGGAGCGTTTTGGGTTCAGTGCGTAGAAACGGCAATATCTTGTCTAATTTTGACCAGGCAAACACTTTATCTAAATGAAACAGTACCGGTAAAATAAAGGCCAATTTAAACATGCTCTGCAAAATCGTCGTTAAGCTGTCTGTGGGCAAAAATTGCGCTATAATGGACAGCCATTGTTGCACTATAATGGACAGCCATTGCGCTATAACAAGATGCATTCCGCTCCAGCCCAATAACCCTATTCCGCCAAAAACTATATACCAAACGGTTTCAATTGGAACCAGAAAGTTGTCATAGTGTGGAGCCAGGCGCGGAAATAGCTTAAGCGTCCACATCTTTAACAGCTCTGATTTCCCGCCAAGCGACATTGCTCGCTTGCTCGCTTTTCCAGGCCCTTTCTGTGCTTGTGCCATTTGCATTGCTGCTAAATTTCCCAGGATTGCGGATACTGGAACTGAAGGGTTGGTTATCCAGCGCTGAAGGTTTTTAACCAGCCAACCAAATGTGAGACTTGTTGTCTGTTGGTAACTGGAATCCAGTGCCACCGCAGCTTGGGTAGGGGTGGGAAATATTGAAAAAAAATATTCCGTAAATTCAGTCGTTTCCAGACTCAAAGATGCTAATATTTTTTCTCTAAATAACCCTCGGGGCGCCATAACCACGGTAAGAACTTCTCCCTGCTCTGTGCGTAAAGAAGTCGACAAAATTATTATGTTTTCAAGGCTGGGTATATTATATTCCGCCATTTCTTCCTCGTTTAAAGCGGCAACCTCTACAAGTGTATTTTCTTCTATATACTTATTCACAGCCGGCATGAGCATCTCTGGAATTTTAAACACTGTTTGCAATGCTTTCATTTTTAATTCCACATTTGTAAGAAAAAACCGACTATACCATGATGTAAGCAAACCCATTATTGTCTGATTCTTGGCCAGCAGTTTTTCCAGCGGGGTCTCGCGGCCTTGGAGCAGGGAAAAATACGGATTTACCACATCCTGCCTGGTCACGCGCGGCTTGATCGAAACATAGGTTATATCGCGGCGCTTGAGCTCGGCCAGAACCTTGTCTGTGTGAAATCCGCCGTTTATCATGACTGCCAGCTTCTCGTCCAGGCGGTCCATTTTTCGGACCAGGTTGTCCACAAAGTGGATGCTCCGTTCATCGGCCAGGCGATAGAAATCTTCCACCTGCTTTAAATACTCATCCAACACGTGCATTTCCGGATCCAATAGGTATTCATGTTGTAGAGACGCACGATCGTGCGTCTCTACCTGGTTAATGAAATTTATAAATGCCTGGATTGTGTATTTTTCCCGCTGTGCGCGGAAGGTTTCTAATTCTTCAGGTGTGACCGAGATGTTGAGGAGTCTTTCGACAATATCCAGACGGTGATAAAGCTCATCCAATTCCTGTTGTGTTTTATCCGTATAGAGCTGTTGCCGGATAGCAGCATCCAATTTGTCCAGTTCCTGGAAAAGGTGATCCGGGTCAACTTGGGCTGAGAAAAAATTCTGTTTCAGACTGAGAAAGCGGGCCAGGTTGGGATACACGCTCAAATTCACTCGCAGCTTGCGGGCTATATGATGCAGATATGCGCTGTATTTCAGGATGTCAATATCGCCTTCGCGGTAAGCTACGCGCTTGCCATCGAATTTCAAGAGCCGGGAATTATA
>JAGLMY010000029.1 GCA_023139775.1 bacterium | reverse complement strand
GTTGCTGATCCAATTGGAATTGTCCGGGATTGGCAAAATTAAAGGCCGGATCAAATGACCAGTGTGTTGGATCCACTTGATAGGTGAGTGTTTCCCAGGCTTGCTGAAATTCCTGACTCAAGTGCTGGTATTTTTTGGCCACCAGATCCATGACCACTGCCGCGTCTGCGCGCTGGATTTCCAAAAGCTGGCGCTGAATTTCCCCTGCGAATTGCTCCTGGGTATTTTGTAATTTTTGGAGTTCACCAAATATTTTCTGCTGCGCGCCGGCCAGACTGAATTGTTTGGCCATTTCGTCCAGATTTAAATTGGACATAATCGGGCCGACATCCTGGCGGGCGAACATACCCAAAAGACGGGCACAGGCAAGGTTCGCCCCTACAACGTTGAACATATCAATGAATCCGTATTCTGCCAATTGATCTTGAATATCTGTGATGTGGTTATTCAGGAGTGCTTCTGCTTGATTACCCAAGCCGGTTACCTGATCCAAGGCGCGCTGGACCTGGGTACGGACTGCTTGTTGGCGGATGAAATCAATTGAATTGGAAATGGCGTTATCTAATATATTATCAACGGGCGCAGCTAGCAGCGCCCCTACCTCGGTTTTGCCGTCGATGGGATTTATAATGGTATTCCATTCCGGGGGCGCGCGGCCGGCCAAAATATCCTGGGCCGCATTGGCAAGCCGCTCCTGCGTGCCATTGAGCCGGCGGTTTACCTCCAGCATATTGGCAGCAAAATCCAGCTCCTGCATAACAGCAGATAAGTCAGGTGTTAGGCTGGTTGCCAATTTTGTAATTTTATTTAAGGCATCATTCATTTCTTTGGGCGCAGTGAACAGCGCCCCTACTGCTATAGATTCTATTTCCGCGCTGTTTAGTTTCGAACTATTGCTGCGGATCTGGGCCACGAGGCCTTTGCTGACCATGTTTAAGGTGGTGCTGATTTTTTCGCGATTCAGGGATGTTTTTTTGAATTCATTTATTACCTGGGTGATTTGCTTTTTTTCGGGCGCATTCTGGGTATTGTATTGGGTCACGGGCGCACGCAGTGCGCCCCTACGATATAAAGCCAGGATGTTTTTCATTCCTATTTCCGCGTTAGCTGCCGGATCCAATTTCATTAAAATATTGCCGGTTTCCTTGGTTTGTTGCAGCAAATTCATGTTGGTTTCCAGCGTATGCCAAACCATTCCCTGTTTTTCACTCAAGGCTTTAAGCTGGGCGCCGGTTTGTGAGGAAAATACTCCCTGTTTTATGGTTTCCAGAGTGCTCGCAAGCTCTTGCTGCGAATAATTTTGCGCAAAGGAAACCTGTTTGTTCAAATCCTTGGGTTTCAGACCCATAATTTTCTGGATTTCGTTCTGGGAAAATTGTTCTGCCTGATTGGTTAAATCCTTTTGCAAGGACTGCCATTTGGCCATAATGGCTGTGTTCGGATTCTGTATAAGTAGGGAACGGTCCCCCGACCGGATTAGAATATTAATATTCTGGGATTCCCTTCGGTTGCGACCGTTCCCTACAGGAATGATTTTATCAACAATTTTATACGTCTGTGCCAAAACCTTTTTTTGCGTATCCAACTTCCCAATTTCTTGGTCCAATTTTCCCTGCATATCTTTTTTTAATGTCTTCCACTCTGAAGTAATAAAATCCTTGCCCGCTGCCTGTGCTTTGGCTTCCAAATGTTTCCATTCTTTTTGCACAGGTTCCGGTAATGCGGATAACTTTTTCCCTAAATTCTGCAGGCTGGCATGATATTCCTTAGTCTTTTTCTGCAAACCCGCAAAGCGTGTTTCCCGCAAGTCCATTTGCACAAGCTGCGTTTCACTCTCTTGCACACGTGCCAGAGTATTCTCCACAGCTTTGACTTGGCTTACATATTCCCGTAGCTGTGCAAGTTGTGTGGTTTTTTGTATTTTTTGCTGGAGCATATCCGTGGCCTGCTGTTGCACGGATTGTATTTCTGTCAGCTTGCGATGCATATTCAAGGTCTTTTGCGCGTCGATAAAATATTCAGCTTGATCCTGCGCTATTTTCCAGAACTTTTCTCCTGATTGTTGAAATGTTTCCGGATTAAAACGAAAATCAGGGCAGGGGTAAACCCTGCCCCTACGATTTGTGGGCGGGGAAACCCCGCCCCTACGGTTGATTTTTTCACCGAATGCATTCAAGCGGGCGGCAAACTGGGCTATATCCGCTTTTTTAATTTGCTGCGCGCCTTGGTCTGCCAGGTTCTGTATGTGTTTTATTAATTGGCGGCGCTGTGATGAGAGTTGGTACAAGTCCCCCGTATAGGGGCGGGCAAACCCGTTCGTGTGCATTTTTAATTGTTGTTCTATATCACCGTATTTTTCCAGGTGTTCGATTACCTCACAGGCAGCCAGGCTTTTTTGCAAGGCTTTGCTCTGCTGCGGTAAGGTAGTTTTTAGCGCTACAGCCTGTTTATGTAAATATCGGATATCCTGCAGCACTTGCCAGTCTTTAAGGGCAGGGGTGAACCCTGCCCCTACATTTTTGGGGTCAACAAACCCCGCCCCTGCGGTTATTTGGCGGGCAAGGGTAAACCCTGCCCCTACGATTTTGTTTTTTAATTTTTCAGTTTCCCGGCTCAGGCGTTTGCGCGAGCTGGTGGCAAACATCTCCATCTCTTTGCGTGCCTGACCCTTTTCCAAACCCAGGAGCGCGTATTGAAGATGCCGCGTCTTTTTGTCCACAGCCTCCATGAGCACTTGGTCCATGCGATCTGCTTGCTTTAAGTACACAAAATACTCGTTGCGAAATATTTTGTCCGAGACTTCGCGTTTGGTTTTTTCGGCTTGTGCCAAGAAAGTCTGTTTGGCTTTTTTATATTCCCCAAACTGTTCTTTTACCTTTTGCTTCACATCACCTATGTGATTATTGGCAAATAAGGTATCTGCCTGCGCGCTTAATTTCTCTGTGACAGAATCCAATTTTTGCGAAAGTTCTGCTTGTTTGTCTCTTACTTTTACATCCATTTGTTTCACTTGATCCCGCAATTGCAGCTGGTAGGATTCCAATTGTATTTCCAGCCTGGCTTGGGCTTTGTTATCCGCGTATTGCTTGACAGTGTCCAGCCACTCTTTTCTTTTTTGCTCCATAGCGTCCCAAGCGGTCCGCAAGAAGACGGTGCTGACGAACTTTTTTTGCGTACGCTTTAATTCCAATTGCTCGGTTACAACTTTTTGTGTGAATCCCTGCCACTCTTTTTCCAAATCCGGCTGAACTTGTTTGGCATACTCTGCAATTGCATCCAACTGCTTATTTATCGCCAGGTCTTGCACCTGAGTGCTCACAGTCGAACTTATTTTTGCCAAATATTTTTAAATGTTGACTTTGGGAGCTGTCAAGCCGGCTACAACCTTTATCTTATAGAGCTGCGAAGACTCCAGCTTTTGCTGCAACTGTTTCTGCAACTTATGGTTGCTCTTGTTTACGGTTGCGGCCAGCGTGGTAATTTTGGCCAAGGATTTTTGTAGGGGCACGGCGCACCGTGCCCCTACGTATTGTTGAATGCGTTGGTCTATTTTTTGCTGCTGTTTTTTGATTTTGCGGGCCATCTTCCGTAGGGGCACGGTGCGCCGTGCCCCTACGTTTAAAATACGATTAATTTGTTGGCCTATGGTTTTCATCTCGCGTATACGCGATTTATCCCTATCGCTTAATTGTACACGCTCAGGGAAATACAGGATGCGTTCCACTTCATCCCGCACCTCGATTTTCGCGCGATCTATGGCAGCCAGCTTGGTCTTCAGCTCTTTTTTAAAGGTATAATTATCAATCTTTTTTAAGACAGCCTTGCCGCCTTCCAGCAAGTGTTTGCGCTTATCCTTATGCTGATTGAGCTCGCGCATAAAAGGTGAATCCGGCGCCAGGTCGCGAATGGCTGGTGAGCGGCTGTTGACTTTGGGCAGAGGCCAAGCTGTGACATAGGCTATCTTTGCCCACTGTCGGCCCTGATGCGGAACACCAAGTGCCACTACATTCTCAATTGGCGCGTGGTTAGAGCGTAGTTTCTTGGCAGTGGCCAGATACGAACGAACCACCAAACCGCCGGTGCCTTTGGCCACCAGATAGGCTTTCAAACCCTGGCGTTTGGCAGATTCCATATCCACTATCCTGGCCAATTGTTTGGCCTGCGTCTTGAGCCCTTGTTGGACATCAAATCCAGCATGTTGGGCTAGATTGATAATGTCTTTTTTCGGAATGCCTTTGGCGCGGAGTTGGTCCAGGGCTTTTTCCACCTGCTTGGCAGAATCAAAAATATCCGGTACATAGATGACTAATTGGCGGAATTGGGTTTGGGGTTTTACCTGATATTGTAGGGGCACGGTTGAGGGCGCAGCATCCGACTTCGCTAAAGCGATGTCGGACAAGCATCGCGCCCCTACAGGTATAAATTGGACGGGTAGAATCAAGAATATGGAAAGAATAATGGATATGAAGCGATTTACCTGCCGGCCAGATGCTGTCATTTTGATTGTAAGGGCTTATTTTCCGCCGTCGACTTCGACGCGGCAAGCAGTACGCCCTTACGTCTCCTGTATTTATTGGATATATATTATGACAGTCTAACCTCAAAATCCTTTCAAAAAAAATAAGAAAAATGAGAAGTTTTTTAACGCTTGTCGTAGGAGCGCAAGATTTTGCGCCCCTACTTAAATCGCAGCAGGACGGTGATCCGGTGCTGGTGCGCGGCCAGCTCGGTCAGATCATAATGGAAGGCATAATCAACTTCATAGATTTCCGGACGGTACGAGGCGCCGGCTGTGATCTCCCGGCCATTGTAACCGGCACGCGCGCCGATGCTCTTAAGGTACCAGTACTCCGTACCGAGCCGGAAATTGAAGCGGTGGTGCTCGGAAAATTCAAAATCAATTGTGGTTACCAAATGATTAAAATATATCGCGTCCTGCGAGGGCAAAAAACGCAGAGCCGCACCCAGCTTGACATTGACCAGGGAATGATCCACTGCATCACTCTCCGACCAATAGGTCTGCTGAAATAGGTTTTGTATATTCAAACCGATGGTATGCTCCCAATACAAAACCGGCTGCCATAAGGCGCCAATATCCAAGCCCTGGCCCACGGCACTGTAATCACCAAGCCCATGGTAGAGTATTTTCAGACTCGCTCCCAGTGATAAACCTTTGACCAATTTATAAAATTTGCGGCCATAGCTGATAAGAAAAGTGTTTTCCGAACTACCGAAGTCTGCGGCGACCTCGCCATTCTCATCTCTTCCTTCCAAGCCGCTGATGCCAAAGTTTATCCAGGAAATGGAGAAACATCCTATTGTCGGAACCTGAAAAGCGTAAGTTAAATAACTGGAACTCATATTATTATCTAAAAACGCGTATTGCATACCTGCCTGGTACATATATAAATCCATTTGTCCCAAGCCGGCCGGATTCCAGTACCCCGCAGTCGCGTCATCAGCCAAGGCCACAAAAGCTCCGCCCATACCCGTTGCCCGGCTGCCCACACCCTGGAAAAGATACGAACCCGAACCATAATTATTTCCATCCGCTAAAACGGTCAGGGGCATTAATAAAAGCAGTAAAACAAGTATGTTGATTTTTTTCATATTCACTCTCCTGGAACAGGTTTTTTTCATTTTTCTTTCCTCCCCCTAGTATCATGTCTCAGAAACTTTATTAATATGTCACCCCGGCATGATTTTAGCCGGGGTCCGGAAAAACATTTTTTTTACTGATAAATTGTAAAATCCCGGCGCGAAAATTATATTTTACCCTGTTTTTTTCAGAATCGGCAATACCTTTTCCGCCGGTAGCTTGTTATTTTGTTCCCGGCTTAATGGCGCGGTGGAGGGTAACTACGCCTTTGCTCAATTCTTCATATTCCACTTCGTCAAAACCGGCCTGAATCAGCATACGTCCCATTTTGTCCGCATCCGGATAATGCACCAAGGAATCATGTAAATGATGAATTAACGGTCCCGGAACCCGTGCCCGCAGCCGCGCCCAAAATGGAAAAAAATATTCACGATAACAATGGGTAAAAAACCTTTGCCAGGGATTGGAGGGAATCGCGTATTCCAGAATAATCAGAGGAGTGTCTTTTTTCATAACGCGTTGACACTCTGCGAGCACGGTTTTCACATCCGAAACAAAACGCATGCCAAAGGAAATAAAGACCGCGTCAAAAAACTCATCTGGAAAAGGCATGAGCTCAACATTCTCAGCCTTGATTTCCACCCGGCGATACAAATGCATGCTGCGCACTTTTTGTTTGGCTAAACTGACCATGGCCGGACAAAAATCCACTGCCACAATGTTTGTAGGTGCACTAAAAACCTGGGCCAATTGCAGGGATAACAAACCGGTCCCGGCACACCCATCAAGAATACAGTCCGGTTTTTCCAAGCCGGATACTTCAATGGCACGACGGCGCCATTTGTCTCCCCGGCGGCGTGTCATAACCGGCTCCAAATAATCATACACCAAGGCCAGTTTGGTAAATATATTGCGAATAATTCTGTTTTTAGAAATGGAACGAGCCATGCGCTTAGTATCCTCAAACCTTTCAGTTTTGTCGCGTTGCGACTGTTCTATTATTTTAGTTGTCTATACAATTTAAACAACTCTTTAAAAGCACGCAAAATCACCCCTGGATTGGCGCCGGTTTGAGTTCCGGCGATTCGCGGGTAATGATGTACCCCGACCTCTTTGAATTTCATTCCCAGCTTTTTAGCGTGCGCCAGAAGTTCAGTTGAAATCATGGCGCCACTGGCTTTAAATTCGGTCTGGTCAACCACCCGGCGTTGGAACAATTTAAAAGCACAATCAATGTCCCTGACTTTCCCCTGCAAACCAAATAAGGTTCTTACCAAGGTGCCCCAGGCCAAGGCATTGAGTGAACGTATAAAATTATCCTGGCGCTTAATACGATAACCGGCAATAAAATCATGGGTTTCGGTATGTGGCAGCAACAACTCAATTTCCCGGGTATCAAATTGACCGTCGCCGTCGGTAAAAAAAATCCAATCAAGTTTGGCGGATTGCAACCCGGTTTTCACCGCTCCGCCATACCCTTGGTTTTTTTTATGCCGGATATAACGTACGCCCGGATATTTTTGTACCAGTTGGTTCGCCACTTCCGGGGTGTTGTCTCGGGAGCCGTCATCCACAATAATGACTTCCCACTCCTGCGCTACTTTTCGCAGTATCTCTACCGTACGCGTGGTCAATTGTTCCAGATTGGCAGCCTCATTGTAAGCCGGGAAAAATACTGATATATTTAATTTGGGTAGTGCCACAATAGCGTACTTCCTTTCTTTGTAACAGGTCGGTTCTATGTAGAGACGCGATTAATCGCGTCTCTACAGTTTTTGTTCAGGCGCGCGATACGCTTTTATGGTCTCAGCCACCTGCCCACCCAAACGAATACTGTAACTCATCCCGCGGTCTTCCGGATAAATTTGCGCCATGTTGGCAACAAACAGGCCCGGTACCGGAGATGTGGTTGGCACCAGGTTTTGGCTATATCCGGCCCTAATCACCGGCTGCGCGTAGCGGGCATGAAAAATGTCAACCTGGGCTACGTCTTTTTCTGAAAACGTTGGAATGATTTTTTTCAAGTACGCGTAATAGGCTTTAAGCAGGTCTTTTTCCTTGGCCGTGTACAAGAAATGATCGGTTGGCAAATAGGCGGAGAGATAGATGGTGTGCTTGCCTTGATAATTTTGGGGTGATACAAAATTGGTGTGTTCAATCACAGCAATAAACGGACTGTTCACATCCGGAACATTCATCCAGTAAATCGGCGAGAGCGAACGCTTCACTGTCAGAATCGCGCACACATTGCCCAAGTACTGAACCTGGCGCAGTTTCCGCCAATACTCATCATCCAATGATTTTGGCAGCAAAGACAGCATGGCCGGCGGCGCTATGGTACTCAAGACCACATCAAAACTCTCGTTTTTTTTGCCGGTGGTCCAACCGGTAATCATACCTCGCGTTAAGCGGATTGCTTTTACCGGTTCTTTGCCTCGCACCATACCACCCAGGGCTTTTATCTCTTTAACCAGCGCGTCGTGCAGCACCTGAAAGCTGCCTTTGAGATATCCCAAACGCTCTTTGGCCATCCCCTTTTCACGACTGCCGGCCCGGGTGTGAATGCGCGAATAAAACCAGGGCATGCCGATTTCCGGCGCGTAATCATGAAATTTACCGTGCAACAGCGGTCCCCACATAACGTCCCAGGCTTGTTTGCCAAAAGCTCGTTGGATCCAGTCTTTAGCGCGTACGTGCTCGTACTTTTGCCAGTTTTTCACCTTCGAAAGATATAAGGCAACCACACCGAACCGGATGCGGTTGAAAAAAGACAAAGGTGTAAACTTCAACAAATCCAGGGGGGTGGCAAACTTAAGCAGTTTATTATTCTTAAAAACTCCCATGGGTGTCTCTTGCCAATGCATCCTATCACTCAAACCCAGTTCCTTGATCAGACCCACGGTTTCACGGTCGGAAATAAAGTAGTGATGATAAAAGGTTTCCAATCGCGTACCCGCATAGGGAAAGGTTCCGGCCAATCCGCCGGATTCTGCGGCTGCTTCACAGACTGTGACCTGATGTCCTGCTTTGGCCAACATTCGAGCTGCTGTCAAACCGGTTAATCCTGCACCAATGATTCCTATTTTCATGAAATTCAACTACTCCTTATGATTGCCCTGCTTTTTTATGTTTTATCTTTATTTGCTTCAGATTAATTTTCCTTTTTATAATCTCCGCGCACTCTGTGCCTCCTTGTGCCCCTAAGGGTATGCGGTGGATTGGTTATGTCTTTTGCCCCTTCCTCTTTTTCCGCAGCTTCCATTTCCCGAAAGCTGAGCTTCATGGTCCACATGTAATAAAAACCCCACAAGGTGATGGGCAACCAGATCATGGCATGGATCACCAGGATGCACGGCAGCGCCAAACTTTTTTCAATGTTAAAGAGCATCAGGGTCCCTACCCCAAAAAACTCAAACGGTCCAATATACCCGGGCGAAGAGGGAATCATGATCCCCAAATTCACCACCGCCATGAGCATGATGGCCACATACACCGGAAAATCCAGGCCAAAGGCCCTGAGAATGAAGTAATAGGCCGCGCTCTCACCAGACCAGGCCAATACAGAAAAACAAAATGCCAGTAAACTGTCCTTCCGGCTTTTCAAAACCGAAAACCCTTTGATAAAGGAGTGAACCATCCGGTCCATTGGCCGGCGCCAGGCTTCCGGCAGGAATTGTGTTATTTTACCCGACAACTTCACTGCCAACTCTTTCCAGGTTATCACGGCAAATAAAAAAATAAACATAAACACAAACAGGGCGGTCGTGAGATTAACCACCAGATTAACCATATCCACAAACTCAGCATTGGCTTGGGTCCTGGGCAGTTTGAAAAAATACAAGACCAGACCGGCAAATAAAACCATAACCAAGCCATCATATGCGCGTTGCATGATTACTGTGGCAAAGACCGAGCTTTTGGATATGCCTTCCCGTTTACCCACTATATAGGCGCGCACAAATTCTCCGGCCCGGGCAGGAAACACATTGTTCACCATGAATCCTAAAACAAGCGGCGGGAACAAATCCTGCCACTTCATTACTTTAAGCGAGTTCATTAAATATCTCCAACGAATGGCACGAAGCAAATACCCTATCAAATACACAATCAGCGCCGGTATGAGCCACCAGTACTCTGCGTGCATTAAGGCTTGGGCCAAACTGTGGAACTCAACTTGGCGGAATACCAAATACAGAAACACTATGGTAATGACAATTCCGATCCAAAAACGTTTTTTCTTAATCAAACTCATAGCCTCTCTCATTTCTCAAACCGGCTGTCTCGCAGTTTTATAAATAGCGCTCAGCTTGCGCCTAAAAGGCGGCAAAACTGTATAACAGCGCTAAAAAATACAATTATAAAAGAAAAAAATTAGCATTTTCCTTGCCTCGGGTCAAGCGAAATGTCCTGACACAAAAGCAACCTTACCTGGGTGATAACATTTCAAACGGAATCTTTTCTTTGGCTGATCCTGGTTTTACCCAATATAAAATGATTCTGGGATACGCGCCGGTCCGCTTCTGATAATCAATGCGAATCTTATGCTTGCCACGGGTCAATTTCAGAGTGCCTTCGGCATAATGATCCACAATATCATTCTTCACCACTGTGGTCCTGTCAATTGAAACCCAGGAAAATTCATTGGAAAGTGTTCCAAAAGTATAGTGCCCGGTTTCAGGAATATGAATATACCCGTCCCAACGTATGGAAAATGGCGCAGCTACGGAAAAATCATCTCCCAGCAAGGAAATCAAGGGATCTATCCTTTGAAAAATAGGTTCCCCTTTCCAGTCTGTGTTACGGTAGTATTGGCCGCGCAACCCGTGGACCTCAGAACGCGGACTGAGCGCGTATCCCGGAACACTGTTCCAGGGCCCGGTCTTACCTTTGCGCCATAACAAGTTTACCGGTTGCTCGGCCGTATTGATCCGCGCGCGTATATCAATGCGGTGCATGCCCTGTCCCAAATTAATCCCCTCGGAAAACACCGGCCGTTGATCCAGACGAATCTGAATATTACCCGCCTTTGATAGTTTGAAATAATATATTCCGCTCTGGGGGACGCGAATACTGCCCTTCCAATTGGCAAAAATAGGCGCGACCAGTTGGTGCTTTTTACCAATAAATTGAAAATGTTCTTGCCCTTCGGTTGCTGTTACACGTTTTCCGTTGCGGTCTTGATACGTGCCTTGCAAGCCCCGGGTTGCTTTTACTTCCCTGGCTGACACCTCATAGGAGGTAAACAGATCAAAGGCATACGGCGTATTCTGAATGGTCTCTTTCCCGTTGGGATAATAGTGCCGTAAGAGTTCTAAAGCTCCGTCATGAATCGGCAATAACATATAGGAAATGTTTTTAGTGCCCTGGTAATTGGCTGGTACGGAAGAAAACATTTGAAAGGGTTCGGAATCATTGTGCGGATAGGCTAAAAAACGGATTGTGGGAAAATTAAAGGCCCCGGCGGAAATATATGTATGAAAATCATCTCCCTGCGCATGCATACGGTTTCCCATGGCTGCCTCGGCTGCTGAAAATTCAGACCAACAGGCCATGGTTTTAGCTTGGCGATCAAAGTAATCAGTGAGATTGCGCACCCCGATCATGGTCACCACCACCAGCAAGGCAATCCAAATCCACTTCCGCGCGCGCGTGCCAAGCGTTAGTTCCCGGATGCTCTGCCAGAAACGTTCAAACCCAAAAGCAATCAGAAGCGCTGTGGGAATAATGGCGCCAATGCAGCGATAACCCTGCGGCGCTTCAATGGTCAGGAAGCCTGGAACCAAGGAGACCATAAACCACCACAACACCAAGAAGGCATGCCGGCGATGGAGTTTGGTCAGTGTCCAAATCAGACCCAAGCCAAAGAAGAGACCGGCCAAAGGTGATATCATGGGTTCTTCGGGAATATTATGCCGTCCATTGCAATCACCAAAATAGTTAAACATGAGCAAGGTGGTTTTAACATTACGCCAAAACGCTTCTGCCGCCTGTTCCGGCGGCACATGATTGAAGATCAGAACCTGGCCGTTGCGCGCAAAGAACCGGTGCTTTTCAGTTAAGGCAAAATGACCCAAGGGTATAAAAACCGTAAAGGAGACAATTAGAAAGAGCAGCAAACCTCTCCATTGCTCTTTTAAAAATTTGCGGTCCCAGGCCAGTTGCAGGACCATGTAGGGTCCTAATACAAACGGTATCAGATTCGAAGCATAATACGAATACAATCCAAGCGCTACCGAGAGTCCGGAGAGCGCCATATGCCAACGGTTTTTGGTCTCCATACCGCGCAGTAAAAAGTAGGCGGCCGCCGCGCCAAAAAGCGGAGTGAGTATGCCTATAAAATTAATGCGGGAAAAATTGATGTGCCAGCGCATGAGCGCGAAGGTAAGCGTGGCGGCCAAAGCGACCGGCCGCGAGACCATACGGCGAACGAGAAAATAAAAGATCGGAACCGTGGCAACACCAGCCAAGGCAGGCACCATTTTGGCTCCCAGGGCGCTGATCCCGAATATTTTTAACGCCACCATATTGAAATAATGATAGAGCGTTGGCGCCGGCGCATCCGGCGGACCAAAAATAGGTACATAATGTGGATCTGTTATCATCTGGAGCCCAACCAGCGCATTCGTGGCTTCGTCAAAATGAAAACCATTGGGTATTTCTGATAAACGCCACAAGCGAACCACCGCGGCGATGATCACAATACCGCCTAAAATGACAGCTTCAAGCTTAGGCTGATTGTCAATTTCCGAAGTCACCTGATCCGGTTTTTTAAGAAAAGCCAATCCAGCTAATACCAGGGTAACAATCCAGAACATAAGCCCGGCAGTCAAGTGACGGGCAAAAAGTTGCTCTTGGGCACACCAGGCAGTCAAAATCGCAAAAGCCAACAGACCGGGACTCAACCATGAACCCCATTGCTCAAATTTGGTTTTCAACCCGGACCAACCAACAGGTGTGGTCTGGCGGAATTTGGTTTTTTTGGTTTTTTTAACGTTTTTCTTTTTCAGGACCATGCACAGACTCCTCTTTATGTTCTGGTAAAAAGCTATTTCTCTTGTAACATGTCAGTGATGCGTTTTTTTGTTTGTCATCCCTGAATGTAGCCCCCACCCTGTCATCCCCGAAT
>JAGLMY010000289.1 GCA_023139775.1 bacterium | reverse complement strand
GGCATAGTCAATCAGATATTCTTTGAAGGTGAGAATGGCATTGGGCAGACAAAAGTTCTTAATGGTGCCGGGTTTCAATAAATCCATAATTTTTTCCCCGGTTCGGCCGGTTCGATAGCAGGCAGTACAAAAGGAAGCGATATTGCCGCTTTCAATAACATCCAGTAAAACTTCCTCTAAAGAACGGGTGTCCTCTATCTCAAATTGTTTCCCATTTTGCTCTCTAGCCTCTGAATATCCCCCAACATCCGTTTGACTTCCGGCGGAAATCTGGGAAACACCCGCATTGAGCAGGGTATGACGCATTTCCGGAGTCTCACGTGTGGTCAGGATCAATCCGGTATACGGCAGAGCCAAACGAATGACAGCCACCACCAATTTGAATTGCTCATCTGAGAGTAAATACCGGTTAGATGCCGGCAACACATCATGGCATAATGGTGTGCCCCGCGCTACTCGTAAACGCGGAACAGAAACCGCGTGCGGTCCTACCCGGTATTGATCATCCAGATACTGACCATGCATAATCAACGCGGTTACATCATAATGATAATCATACAACCCAAGTAACACACCGGTTGAAAGATCATCCACCCCGGCTTGTAAGGCCCGGTCCATGACCGTAAGGCGCCAAGCATAATCTGCTTTGGGTCCGGACGGATGCATTTTCTGATATGTAGGCAGATGATACGTTTCCTGAAAGCACTGATAAGTACCGATCCCCACTTTTTTAAGAGCTTTAAATTGTTCAATGGTCAAAGGCGCAATGTTGACATTCACGCGCCGGATTTCACCTTGATTTTTTCGGGTGGCATAGATGGTTTCCAAAGCATCCGGTATTTCCTGGAAGCGCTGGGTTTCACCGGCAACCAAAAGCAAACGCTTGTGTCCCTGGTCTTCCAGTATCTCTACCTGTTGGACAAGCTCTTGTGATGTTAAGGTTTTTCGTTCTAAAGAAGTGTTATCCTTACGATAGGCACAATACATACAGTTATTGGAACATTGATTGGTAATATACAAAGGAGCAAATAAAACCAGGCGTTTTCCGTAGATCTCCTCTTTGACCTGACGCGCGGCAGCCATAATTTCAGGTAAAATTTCAGAATGCCGGTCCTGATACAACAACACAGCAGTCTCTTCGGGAGTCAGCCCCTTTCTCAAGCGCGCTTTTTTCAAAATATCCCACACAGTTTGCTCTGACGCGTGTTGAGCGGCCTGCATGGCCCAGCAAATCCGTTCATCTGAAATGATATTAGTAATGGCCACCCTCATCCACTAAATGTTTCAGGTCCTGGCAGTACTGCCTCAGTATTCAGCGGCAGATCCAGTAAACGTTTGAGAGCAACATCGCCTATATGAATCCTTCCGTTACAAGATCCACTCACTGACTGAAATCCTGCCCAAATTGGTTCTGCCAAGTACACCGAACCGGTCTCCAATTGCATATCATCTATTTGCCAAGGTCCCAAACGCAAACCTTCCACTTTCACAGCCCGGCTGCCGGCCAACACTTCCAACCGTAATATATATGCACCTTCAATCAGACCATCGGTCTTACGCTTCCCGCGCAAGGCTGTGGTTAAACGTATTTTGGCGTAAATTACCGGCTTTCCCTTGCCGGCTACATATTCCACTGATTGTTCAATGATAATTCCCTCACGAAATTTTTTCACCATTACGGCCAAAGCTTCCTGATTTTCATCCTCTGCTTCCGGAGTTGCGAAATTCAGCGGCATTTCAGAAACTTGATCAGGATAAGAATTCGCGCTTGCCATAGGTTCCTCATTTTCCACTTCAGAAGTAACCGTCAACCGAGGTTCTTGAGCCCATGCTTTTCTGGCTGCGCCTTTCATTTTTCTGCGCGCCGCTGGGGAGCGTTTCGAATGGTCTTTTCTGGGCTTAATTGTCGTTGGCATGTAGGTTACGCCTCCGTCACATTAATTACATAATTAAATGAATTTTCATGATACCATAGGGTTTTTCGTTTTCCAATGAATTAATAACAATAAATCATCCCCGCACTGAAGCACGGAGTCTTCAGGTAACCCTCACCCTTGAAAAATAATTAATTCAAAGTAAGACCTCTGGCCCAATCGGCAAAGCGCCCGGTTTTGGCGGATTCCACCGCACGCCGGCAGGCTTTTAATTTGTCATCAATATCCGGAATATCCGGTACAATAGCCTCACGCTGTTTTGCAACTAGTTTCTCCAACTGATCTAAAGCTCGACTATCCGACACATCCACATGCGTGGCTTTCAACCACATGTTGGCAGCTTCCGCATATTTACCCAATCCGGAAAGACTTACACCCAAATTTTTAAAAGCATTCGCGCGTGAGGGATCCAATTTAATCGCAGCATCGCAATGCTTTATGGCCTTCTCCGGCTCACCCTGAGTATTAAGACAATACGCCAGATTATTATGAATATAATAATTAATCTTATAATCTTCTGAGTGCTGTAATAATGCCTCGCGATAAAAAGAGATGGCTGGTTCCGGTTGTCCTACTTGTTCCGCCAATTGTCCGGACATCATCAGAGATTCCGCCAATTCATCTCTGTTCTTGGTGTACTTCATCCACATTTTTAAATATTGATAAGCTCGCTCCTGTTGCCCTACCCGGCTGTAAAAAACAACCAATGGTTTTAAAGTTTCCGCGCGAGGACCGCGGGATTTGAGATGTGCCAGCAACTGCTGTTCTGCCTGAGTTGCTTCTGCGCTCCCGACCTGCGGCATATCCGGCATTTTAACGTAAAAGGATTCTATACTTTCCTTATCTTTTTCCTGCTTTTGTTCCAAATTTTCAGATTCTTGGCTCATATGAAGCTCCTTTTCATCAATCCACAACAAAGATTTCCGGGTTTCTTTCAATTGTACAACTCTATTTATTTACTTTCCTTGAAAATCTTTCTGAAATGTGGCATAGAGTTTTTGGGCTTTTTTCTCATCTTTTTTATACACAATAATGGTTCCCCAGAAACCCTGCATGTTGGACAACACGCTGCCATAAAAACTGGCTCGCATGTCTCTGAGATTAGCATCAATTCCCGCATCCCGTAATAAAGATTGCAATGCCATGCCGGTAATTTCATCCGGCACTTTACATAATTGAACGGTTTCGAACAATTCTCCCTGATTGGGATCCGGCGGCAAAAAGGCTACCAACTGTTCATTACAATCCGGACAGGTATTAATGTCAGGCTGGTATTCATAACCACATTTTGGGCAATACGGCATGAGCAACTCCTTGTTTGATATCTTTACCTTTAATTATCCATTTTTATAAAATATGCCATTTCTCATATTTATTTGTGTTGGATTTTATCGTGAGTAGTGACCAAAAAATGTTCTGATATTCCGCAGCAAAAAAACCTTAAGTTTCCATTTCCTTTAATTCAATCAAATTATCATCCGGATCAGCAATAAAGACAACTTTTTTATCTTCACGGGCAAGTTCCCGAATCTCGACATTGGCCATCCTCAACCTTTCCAACAAGGCTTCCCGGTTTGTGACAGCCAGACAAAAATGAGAGCCGGGAGAGGATGTAGGCATGGCATCTACTGCCGTAAAAATCTCCAAACCACCACCATCCGGACATTCAAAAGAGATAAATTGGCATTCCGCAGGAATATTGAACAGGATTTGGGCTTGTTCTTCGGTAACAATGAATTCATACTGTTTCCGAAGACCTAAAAAGCCTTCGTAAAATACCTCTGATTGCCTTAGATTTGAGACACACAAACAGATATGATGCAGATAGCTTTTTTCACTCATGGCAATACGTTACCCTTACTTGGGGGTCATGTCAAGTCTCTTCATACTAAAAACAGAATACAGGAGACA
>JAGLMY010000288.1 GCA_023139775.1 bacterium | reverse complement strand
GTAACAAAAACGATGAGTCAATGCGGAGGGAAAATATAATTGACGCTGATCAACCGTATCCGTCCCCGAATGCTTGTATCCCCGATAAGAGCATTCGGGGATGACAGGGTAGGGGCTGCATTCAGGGATGACAAACAAAAAAACGCATAACTGATCTGTTACGCCCGAAACAGAGCCCGAATATTTTAGCAATAGCTTAAACTCCTAACATCTGTTATGCTTGCTCCGCTCGTATTTCAAATGAATGGATTTTTCATGAATCAACTTTCTCAAAGTAATGAATACCACACACCAGCAGATACTAAGCAGTGCCTACTAAAACGACTCCATCTCCCGTTACGCATTTCCTTTTATCACCAAATTGTACACATCATTCTTAGCGGTAGGCGTACTGCACAGCAAGGCAAGTATGACAGTGCTTTCTGGATCGAACAGAGCATGAATACTCTGACTGCTGTAGAAAGCAATGGCGGGCAAGTTCATTTTTTCGGATTTGATCATGTCCGCAACACACCGGGACCGGTGGTGTTTATCGGCAATCACATGAGTTCTTTGGAAACCTTTTTATTGCCTTGCCTTATTGAGCCTATTAAAAACCACACTTTTATTGTTAAAGAAAGCCTGGTCAACAATCCCACTTTCGGTCCCATCATGCGCAGCCGGAATCCAATAGTGGTATCCCGAAAAAATGCCAAAGAAGACCTAAAACTCGTACTGCAGGAAGGAACCAAAAAACTCCAAGCCGGACAATCCTTGATTATCTTTCCCCAAAGCACCCGTTCCCTAACCATAAATCGGGAGATGTTCAATTCTTTAGGCGTGAAAGTAGCCAAAAAAGCGGGTGTTCCGGTTATTCCCATTGCCTTAAAAACAGACTTCTGGGGCACTGGCAAACTCATCCGTGATTTCGGACCGGTTGGAAAAAGCAAAGACATCTATCTTGAATTCGGCGAATCCATGAATATCCAAAGCAATGGCAAAAAAGAACATGAAAAGATCTTTAACTTTATTGCCGAACGGTTGGAAAAGTGGAGTAAAGTCTAGGCCAACAGCAGCACACCGCTTTTTCCTGAAATTATGAACATCCCGGTTCCCGGTTACTTTTTTTCATTTTTACCTTGCGCTTCTTTGTTTTCGGTTTGGGTTCAGGCAATTCTTTGGCTGTGATTTTGATTAACTCACTCAGCCATTCCCGGTCTTCAACCTTATCCTCAATCAGAAAACTCGGTTTGGCTCCGGGATAGGCCGGGGCCTCAACCACATCCTGGATAAACGTTCTTCCGCCTGCTGTCTGTTTCACAAAAACCTGGTTGTCGCAGATAAGGGCAACAACTTTGGCATCACTATACAGCGCATACTCCCCGAACATTTTCCTGGCTGTGATACGCCCGGCATCGGTTATTTGGTCCACAACAAAATCCACAAAATCCTGGTCAGATGCCATAGTGTTATCTCCTGGTGTCGTTTGCAGATAAATATTTTTTTAATTCTTTCCTGGCTGCTTTGTCAACATATGCAAATACCTTGTGTAAGATATCCTTCTCGCTTTTTATCGAATGACCCTTCAATTTTATCAACTCAAATTTAAATTTGTCACTAAGATTATAAAATTTTCGATAAAGTACGGCATTATTTAATTCTTGTTTCTTCTTCCCGCTTTTAAAATCAGTACTCTCTAATTTTTTTCTTCGATTCGACAAACCAACAACACATTGCGAATCCGTATATATGGTCAGATTATTATACAAATCAATTTCTTTATTATTTTTTCCCACTTCTTCCAATGCCCACAATAAGCTTTCGATTTCCAGTTTTGTTGATGAAGTTGTTGTGAATTTCTTCAGTTTTATCTTTCTGCTGATAAAATCACTTTGATTTAATATGAGTTGTGCTTCAGGAATTACTAAACAAGCACCAAAACCTATTTTAATTTTTGAATTCAAACTCACATCCGTAAAAATAGCCAGCTTACCCATAATTATATTTTCCAATCCCGTCCCAGTCCCATAGTCAGATGAAAGCAAGCAGTGCTTTGGGGTCATGAATAACTGCATCCGCCCCGTTTTCTTCGAGTTCAATCGTCGAGCGAAAACCCCAACTAACACCCACAGCAAACATACCGGCAGCCTTGGCTGTGCGCATATCGGTTCCTGAGTCACCGACATAAAGTATGTTTTCCGGCAGCATTCCCAATTTTTCGGCAATCTTGAGCGCGCCGTCCGGGGCCGGTTTTTTTGGAATAGAATCTTGGGCTCCCAGTATGACATCGATCTTCACAGACGGCAGCAGCGCTTCCACGCATACTTGGACAAATTGGTGCGGTTTGTTGGACAAAATCGCAATAGCCATATTTCCCTTTCGAAGCGCTTTCAACAAAGCCACCACACCGGGATAGGGTTTGCTTTTGTTTTTCCAGAGGTCGGCATAAACATCACCAGTTTCTTTTAACATGCGCTCTAACGTGACCTTGTCCCTCGCCTCTTTTGGCAAAGCATCCTGTATCAACCGGTCTATACCCAGACCCACCATCATTTTGTAACTTTCAGTGTCATGTGTTGGATAATCATATTTCGAGAGCACCTGATTCACAGCATCGGCAATGTCCTCTATAGTATCCAATAAAGTCCCGTCCAGATCAAAAATAACTGCTTGGTATGACATGCAAAACTCCTTTTATGTACTGTTTCATGGTTGTGCTTCGTTTGCTCCGCAGGCAGTTGGGAATGTTATTCGGTTGTTCGGACTACGTCCGGATTTACTACTGATCTTTTTCATCGAAATCAAACGCTAGGTGTCATTGCAAAACCTGACCGTCCGCTATTTTACTGGAATGCTTATTTGATGGTGAATGATTGAGGACGTTGTCCGAAAAACTTGCTGTTTATAAAACCCACGCTTGCCAGTTCACACAATTTCCCCTCTGCGCCAACAAGGTACAGGGCCTGCCCCCTTCTCCCCGATCGGTAAAATATCGAAAGGTAAGGGACTGCTTCGCTTGCCGAAGGGGGAGTCTTTGTGATTGGGGACGTAGTCCGAATAACCGTTTAACTTACTGGTCACATAGTCAACTCCTGTTCGTTCATTTAATTCCCTTTATCATTTTAACCTCATCCTGATGTTTGGTAAGCTTGACTACAATTTTCCGACCTGTATTGCCTCCCAAATGCTTCGCGGATGCGGCCATGAGGATGGGAAATATAGACCTTATCTGATTTTTCTTGCCTTCATAGTGAACGGTTGTTTTCCATAGTTGTTCCAGCTTGTCTCCGGTTTTGGCATTTTTAATGTTATACGCTTCAATTTGAACGTGTTTTGGATAAATGGTTTGGATTTGTTGCTGAGTGGCATAGCCCGTCACCCCATATTCAGGTGTTATATTTGTGGTGGTGGTTGTATTGGTGCCAGTTTTTGTCTGGTAGGTACTTTCTGTGGTTGTGATTTCTGTTGCTTTCCGGCCCCATACTGGAACTGTGTACGTACGGACACGCGATTTAGGATTACCCAGGCCATAGGAAAGATAGATTTTAACATCTGGGGGTTGATTTTCGCTGGCTGCTATGAACCCATTGCTTTTTAACGCCCTTCCCAGATACCGGGCAAATTCCCTAAACTGAAGATCTGCGGGATCTGTATCCTCATTGCCCGGGACTATGACATATGTTTTATTAGCACTCTCCCGGCCGTCATTGATAGCATCAACGTGCACATGAAAAATATGCGCGCAGCCTGTCATAAATGCCATAACGCATATGAGAATTGGCAGTATGGTTTTTTTCATAATAAATTACCTCCTAATAATTTCAGCCCAACAGCCGGCATCATTTCAATTGCATTCCAGAAATCAGCTGTTTTTTTCTAAAAGTGAAGATACTCAACACGCAGGACCATATTTAGTATGGTGTTTATAGGGAAGATTGTCAAAACAAATTAGATAATTGCACCTGGCTGTCCTAGGGTCGAGTAGCCCGGGGGAATCTTACTCCCAGGCCCTCACAGATCCGTAAGTTACACTCTCGCGTCATACGGTTCTTGCTGTACAGCCGTTGCTCGTCTGAAGCTCCAGTGCGCAAACATTTGGGATTCCCGTTTGGCTATAGCTGACAACCAACGAAGGGCTCTCATCAGTTTCCGATGCAGTCTTTTGAATTTCCTTATGGCCCATTTCGCCAGCCCGAATTCCAACCGGGCTCTCCCGGCAATTTTCCCGCCTTTTTTACCCGCTGATTCATTTTCTTCCATGCCCGTGGCAATTACGCTTTCAGCGATTTGGCGGGTGGAGAGTTCGGCCAAAGCCGTGAATATTAGCTCCGCCTCGCTCATATGATCGCGTTAATTTGAGGTTTTCAATCCTTTTATTTCTTTGTGTTTTTTGACCGTTACTCCAGTTAAACCAATAATCGCGGGGATTAACACTGTCGGTTAATGATTGGGTACGTAGTCCGAATGACCGTTTAACCTTTCAACCAGTGGGCATAATACTCAAAAAGTGTTG
>JAGLMY010000287.1 GCA_023139775.1 bacterium | reverse complement strand
GCGCAAGCAATAATAGAAAACAGCTTGTTTTCGCTGGATAAAAAAAACAAAAAGGGGGGAGAATAGATACAAAAACGGGAACTGAGAAAAGAAAAGAAAAACAAAAACACTTCAAAAGGAGAAATTCAATTATGAAAACAAAATTTAACCTACTGCCTGGTATTTTAGCACTGACACTAATTATGCCAAGTATGGTTTTGGCCGACAGCAGTACCAAGCATGAAGGCAGCATGACAAAACACGAACACAGTGATACCAAAGGAATGAAAGAATATATGGGCATGTGTCCGATGTACATTGAGGGCGCGGAGGTAAAAGCAAAAAATATTAAAAATGGTGTTGAAATTAAAATAACCTCAAAAGATAAAGAAATAGCGAAAAAGATCCAGGAAAAATCACAAAAATGTGTAGACATGAAAGACGTCAAAGCAAAAGCCGGAGATGAAATGGTAACCTGTCCGGTCATGGGAACAACCTTTCCAAAGTCAAAAGCAGTAGCAACCCGGGAATACAAAGGTAAGACGTATTACTTATGCTGCAAGAGCTGTATCAGCGCGTGGGATAAGAATCCGGAGAAATACGCGAAATGAAAACGACAAGATACGGTAGGGAACGTTCCGCGGCGCCAAATTAAACCTTTGCCGCGCAAATACGGTAATGAAACGAGGTATTTTCAATGCACAAGCGAAAAATCAGGAATCATATTTATTGGCTGGGCGCCGAGGATTGGGAGCGGCGGCTTTTTGACAGCCTCATTCCGCTCCCGGACGGCACCTCCTACAACGCCTACTTGATTGAGGGAAGTGAGAAAACCGCTTTGCTCGACACGGTTGATCCGCCTATGGCGGAAGAATTAATGACGCAACTTAACGGGGTGCCCAGAATAGACTTTGTCGTTTCTCAGCATGCCGAGCAGGATCATTCCGGAACCATTCCCCGGGTGCTTGACCGGTTCCCGGAAGCGAAAGTGGTTGCGACTCCCAAAGCCAAAGGCATGCTCGTCGATCTTCTGAGAATCTCCGAGGATGCCATTATCACAGTGGCGGACGGCGAGACTATTTCTCTGGGAGACAAGACCTTGAAGTTTATTCATACGCCCTGGGTGCACTGGCCGGAAACCATGGTAACCTATCTCGAAGAAGAACGTATTCTCTTTAGTTGCGATTTCTTCGGCTCGCATATCGCCACCGGCGATCTGGTGGTGAATGACGAGAACCGGGTTTACGAGGCGGCGAAACGCTACTATGCCGAGATCATGATGCCTTTTCGGAGCATAATTAAAAAAAATCTCGAAAAGCTCGCACCTTATGATATTGCCATGATCGCTCCCAGCCACGGACAGATTTATAATCGTCCTTCCCTGATTCTGGATGCCTACCAGGAGTGGGTCCTCGGGCCACCCCACAACACCGTCGTTTTACCCTATGTGTCCATGCATGCCAGCACAAAGCGTATGGTCGATCGCCTGGCCTCGGCTTTGGTGGACAGGGGGATTCGGGTTGAGTTGTTTGATTTGTCAGTAACAGATATCGGCAAACTCGCCATGGCCCTGGTTGATGCGGCAACGGTCGTGGTCGGCTCGCCCACGGTGCTGGGCGGACCGCATCCCCTGGCCGCTTACGGGGTTTTCCTGGCGAACGTTTTGCGTCCCAAAATAAAATTTCTCTCCATTATCGGTTCTTACGGATGGGGAGGGAAGATGGTTGAAACATTCGCAGGAATGATTCCGAAGCTTAAAGTCGAGGTTTTGAAACCCGTTTTGTGCAAAGGCCTGCCTACGGAGGTTGATTACAAAGCTTTGGATAACCTGGCTGCCGCTATTTCGGAAAAGCATAGAGAAAATAATATTGTTTAATCCTCAGCAAAGAGGGCCGGGTGTGATTTGAAGAAATGTGGCTAAGCAGTCATGCTGCCTCCATAAACCAGGAGGCAGTGGCGAGCTAGGTACAGCCCGGGCCGACAGATATGAGAAAGCATATCAACGCGTTCCCATTCCCCGTTTGATTTGTAGAAGGCATAATATGTCAAGGCAAAGTAGAAATGTGTTATAATAATATATAAGGAGGAAGTATGTTAAGACGTTGTGTTTGTTTAATGTATTTGTGTATTTCATTCCTTCTTTTTTCACATATGACCTTAGCTTTTTGGCCTGAAGGTGGGGCAATTATTACTGCTGGGTCGGGAAATCAATATCTAATTCAAGTGTTGGCTGATGGCACGAATGGTGTGTTTGTATTCTGGCGAGATGATTCGGCAGCTACTATTGATTTATATGTTCAGCACTATGACTCAGCTGGCAATAAACTTTGGCAAGAAGATGGCGTGTGCGTTAAATCACAAGATCAAGATGAATATATAAAAAATTATAAAATGATTCGGGCAACAGATGGAAGCATTATAGTTTCCTGGTTATCGGATAGAACATTTGAAGCAGATGTGTATCTCCAACGCGTCAGTGCTGAGGGAAATCCGGCTTGGCCGGCTCCCAAAAAGTGCTCCAACATCACTTGGGAATATAACATTTGTTCAGATGGTGCAAAGGGAGCAATACTTGCTTGGGAAGAATTCCCTTCTCGTATTTATGTACAACGTGTTTCTGATCAGGGCGTGCTTATGTGGGGCGAGAATGGGATCGAGGTTGCTATGACAACGTCAGCGACCTCTCTAGATGATATTGTCCTGTCTGAGGTTGATAAAGTTTTGATTTTTTGGAAAATTTTTCCCAGTCACCAGCATTTTGTCCGAAAAGTTGAGGCAGGAACTGTAGTTTGGCCAAATGCCAAAACTGTATGCGCTAATTTTTCGGGATCAGATTTTATATCGCATAGTGATCGGCAAAAAGGCGCAGTTATATATTTAAACAATAGTCCTTCCTCACTAGTTCAGCGCATAGATGCCAATGGAAATGAGTTGTGGGGGCCTGCGGGAGTGGCTCTCCAGAGTGGTTCTTATCAAAATGTTGCTATGTCAGTCTCCCCAGAAGGCCATACCCTATTAACCTGTCACAGTAATTCTATAAGTAATGATGTTTTTGCCCAGCGAATAAATTATGATGGTTCCTTGCCTTGGGGAAGCAGCAATAAACAAATTACGAATATTGTTGAGGATCAGGAATTACCCGTACCGGTGGTATTCTCAGACAGAACTCTGGGCATCATTTGGCGGGACCGGAGAAGCGCAAAATACCAACTCTATCATCAGCAACTGGATACAGACGGCCGGGAACTACTGGCAGTAAATGGTGAGCCCATTAGTGTAACTCCCACTATGACTGTGGCTGATCCCCATATTGCTGTTCCGGATAATACCGGTCGGGCGATTGTTTTCTGGACTGCGGATAATGGTACTGATAAAGATGTTTGGGCAATGAAAATTAATCTTGCCACCCGATTATCCCCCGCTTATCTGACGTCTACTATTCTGCGAAGCAATGAACTTGATAAACCTGTTTTGGTGTGCCAACTAAGTGCTACCGGCTACGATAATCTGACAGCCTTGCAAATAAAGAACTTTGGAGATGCAGTTGCGGAAAGTGATATTTCCCGGGTACGGATGTATTTAAGTAATGATTTAGAGTACAATTCCGCCACGGCAATTTTATTAGACGAAATGCGTGTTTTAGACGGAAAAACCTGGCAGACCTCAACTGGTTTTTCGCCCGGTAAGCTCAAAAACGGCCAACACCTTATTTTTACGATTGATCTTTCCGGAAAACTTACTCCCCGCAGAATTTGCCAGTTTGGTTTTGAGCCGGGAAGCGTGTATTTTGATAGTAATGCTCAGCTTCCAATCGAACAAATTGTCAATCCTTCTTTTCAGATTCTGGAACTTATGGAAAATCTCACTGTCAAACTGTTTCCGCTTATTACTTACCCGCTTTTTGCAGGCCAGAGCGCAGTCCGGATCGCGCAGTTACAGATCTGCAATCAACGGGCTGAACCCTTCATAATTAGAAAAATCCGTCTCTATCTGAAAAATGTGGAAGGTTCGGTGTTAGACCCTAATACGGTTATCTCCCGAATATATTTCCCGGATACTGCCGGCGTCTGGAGCACTAACAACGAATATATAGAGCTTCAATTCGAGATTGATCAGGTCCTGGAACAGACTCTGACCTATAATTATGTTATCGCTCTTGACTTGCTTAAAGAGGAAGAGATAAAGACCAGTAGTATTTCCCTATACCTGGAAAAGGAAAATTCGATTTTCGATAATACCAGAAGTTGGATTGCATTAAATACCCAGCAAGCCGGCGGTTTTCCCTTGAGCTCGCCGGCTTTGGCTATCAAAACAACAGAACTTAAGCATAGTTATAGCAATTTTCCCAATCCTTTCCGACGCCATCAAGGAACACGAATTGGTTATCACCTGGAAAGTCAGGCAAAAGTCAGTCTTTCGGTCTGGACGCTTACCGGGCGTCGTGTGCGCATGCTGCTGGATTGTGCGCCTAAGGAGAGCGGCCGGCATCAAGAAGATCTATGGGATGGTAAAAACGAGCTCGGTTATCATGTGAAAAGCGGGACCTATTTGCTGCTACTTAAGGTTAATTATACCAATGGAAAATCGCAAACCTTAAAGCGGAAAATATCACTTGTTCGGTAGTTGTTACAGGCAGCAAGGGGTCAAATCGTTATGGTTGCCACTTCCTTTTCAATGCGATTCATGATGGTCTGCAGTTAGTGGAAGAGCCGAGAAGCCAAAACAAAGCATCCCCGCACTTCAGTGCGGGGATCCTTTGTTTTGCAATGCATTATACGAATATAACCAACGATATTTACTGTAGGCCGTGCTTCTCAAAAGCAGACAGAATCGCCTCGATACGTTCCACACCATGCCGCGCCCCAACGTGATCAGGGTCCTGCTCAAGCACGCTGCGCCACTGGCTAAGAGCCGGGGTAAAATCCCGCTTGCGATATAGCAAAAGGCCCTTTTTGTACTTTTTGTCAATTTCCCGCCTAATACGCTGACGGGCTGTCGGCGTGAGATCCATCAGCACTTTGGTGGGCGCTTTCCGCGACTGAACTTTGTCCAGATACTTCTTGACCAGGGGTTGATTGGGATTCAGTTTCAATGCTGCCTGCCACTTATCAATAGCCAGGGAGTAGTTTTCATCCAAATAATGGGCCATACCCTGGTTCAAAAGGTCCTGATTACGCTGGTTTATTTGCGAGCGCCGGCTTTTTTGCGGACGTTTGCTTTTCTTGGGCTTGCGCGCCAACTGTTTTTTCATACGCGCCTTTACTTTAGCAATATTTTTTTTAATCCCCGGGTATTTAGGATTGAGATCAGCGGTTTCCCGCCAGGCCAACAACGCATCCACGTAGGCTTTACGATCGTAGTAACGATGGCCTTCCTGATATTTTTTCGTGGCCTCCTGATGGGTCCATTTTTTTTGGGCCAGATTATAATTTTTGGATATCACGGGAGATTCTTCAATCCAGCTTAGGGCTTTTTCGAATTCCTCCATGGCCCGCTTGTACTTGTTCTGTTTTAAATAGGCCAGTCCGGCCGCATAATATTCACGGCACATACTGTGTTTGAGCTCAGCCAGAATTTTCTGCCGTTGCTGCAGAGCGCTCTCGGTCAGTGATTTGCCGAAACGCCAACCCACCGTGAACAAATGAAGGTGACCGAGGTCAGACTGTAAGCTCAGGGCGTAGTCCAGCCTCCCGTCCAAGTAGGTTAGTCCTACGCCCAAGACCGCATGGTCTTGGTCCCAGCCGCCGCGTAACGAGCCAATTTGATATATCTGATATTCCAGCCCGGCATGCAATTTGAAATCCGTATACTCGGATTTGTCAACCTCCACGCTCAGCAAAAGTTTATGGTTGCCCGGTTTATCAAGTCCCAGGCGATATGCGCTGCCCAACCGAAAATTAATCGGATACACATCCGGCTCCGAGACCAGTGTGATTTGTGGGCGCCAGGCGTTAGTAGCCATGAGTCCCAGACTAAGTCCAGGCACAAATTTATCGGCGAGATAGAAAATACCGAGATCCGCCCCAAAGCCAATGCCTGTGAATGAATCAAGGCGGTGATAATGAAGTTTCAGATTAACGCCGGCCGCGATGTTTTTCCACCACACGTTGGCGTAGGAGAACAATAGTTGCATTTGCAAGTCGGAGAATGAACCCAAGGCATTGTCGAATTCATCGGTTTTTGGGATATCAACGGTATTGAGGGCCATGAATCCTAATCCTAGAACCCCGAAATTTTGAATGGGATAGACCAAGGAAAAAAAACCGTAGTCCGTACTCTCGTAAAGCGGGACATAAAGGGAAGCGACTTCTATTTGCCCCAAAAAGCCTAACCCGCCGGGATTCCAGTAGACAGCGCTGGCGTCCTCGGCCACGCCGGTGTAAGCACTCCCCAGGGCGATGGCCCGGGAGTCCACCCCGAAGCTGAACGGGCCTTGAGTACCTGCGTCACCGTCCGCTCGGGCGGTGCCAACGGTCAGGAAAAGGAGCAATAACGCATAAGCAATGTTTCGGTAGAACATTATGGCAAGTTTCATGGGATCTATTCGCCTTTCTGCCGTAATATCGCAGTTGAGCTCGCGACTGTCTGCTATTACAATCCATTTGCGACGTAATGACAAATCCAACATGGTCTTTTACCGGACCAAGGATATCTTCCTATGCAACCAGCGGGATGGTGTCCCATCCTTCCGGCCCGATCGCCGGCGAAGAGGAAGGCAAAAAAAGAAAATATCCTATGATCAATATAATTTCTTTTTTATATTTAAACATAATATAATTATAACATAAATCCAATAAATTACAAATTAACTACAATAAAGTTGACTATATTATTATAATTAAAGCCTTTTTTATATATAAAAAAAGTGATATCTGCCTGGAAAACAGGGGAAGCATTAGGACTTGGTGACGGGGCTCAAGGGAAAAGAATCGCGCTTCAAAGGCACCTTGGTAATGTGCAAATTTCACTCGCATTATACTGAACAAACGGCTAAGATAAGGCAGTTTCTACGTTCCGGCGCAGACCAGGGATGCTATTGAGCATAAAATGTTACGGGCAAAATACAGTGAGCCTAAAACACACATGGCGATGGTCTGCCAGGAGGACAGTAATTATGAGCAGCAAAGCAAATAAAATAATAAAAGCACTTGTACTTTTAACAATTGCAGCGGTAGTGATCAGTATGATCGTTTTTTTGCCAAGCAAGGAGTACCTGGCAGCATTATTGGAGTGGACCAAAAGCTTGGGCGCTATCGGACCACTGGTGGTGGCAGCTGCATATTTGCTGGCCTGTGTGTTGTTTGTCCCACGGTCGCTTATTGCCATAGGTTCAGGCTTTCTCTTTGGGGTAGGGCTTGGAACCATTACGAGTTCTGTTGGATCGACCTTGGGAGCAGCGACTGCATTTTTGGTAGGAAGAACATTGGCCAGAAAATGGATTGACGAGAAAGTGGCAGGCAACAAAAAATTTGCCGCCATTGATGAAGCTGTCGGCAAGGAAGGATTCAAGTTGGTATTACTACTGCGGATGAGCCCGATCTTTCCCTTTAGTTTATTGAATTATGCTTTGGGTTTAACTAAAGTATCTTTTCGGAAATACTTTTTTGCGTCCTGGTTGGGCATGCTGCCAGGCACGATTATGTATGTGTATTTTGGATCGGCTGCCAGATCCTTAACGGATCTGGCAGCCGGGAATCTGCAAGGTGGTGTGGGTAAACAGGTTTTCTTTTGGATTGGATTGGCAGCCACTGTTATGGTGGCTCTGTTTGCGACCAGAATTGCCGGCAAGATTTTAAAATCCGCACAGCAAAAAGAGGGTGGTGAAGGAGCATAACCGAATATGAAAAGTATTACCAGACGACAAATACTATTCGAATTGGAGTTCAAGTATGAAAAAAGAAAACGTTGAGCAACGATGCATTAATACGATACGGATTTTAAGTGCCGACATGGTTGAAAAAGCTAAGTCCGGACATCCGGGGCTGCCCCTGGGAGCAGCCGGCATGGCTTATGTGTTGTGGACAAAATTCCTGAAGCATAATTCCAAAAATCCGAATTGGCCGAACCGCGATCGTTTTGTGCTTTCCGCAGGACATGGTTCGGCTCTGCTGTATGCACTGCTGCATCTGTTTGGGTATGCGCTTCCGCTGGAGGAACTAAAGCGCTTCCGGCAGTGGGGAAGCAAAACACCAGGTCATCCGGAATACGGACATACGCCAGGGGTGGAAACCACGACCGGACCCTTGGGACAAGGATTCGCGACCGGCGTGGGCATGGCCATGGCAGAACGTTTTTTGGCGGAATACTACAATCGTCCCGGTCACACACTGGTGGATTATCACATCTATGGTATCTGCGGAGACGGAGATTTGATGGAAGGCATAAGCGCCGAGGCGGCCTCTATTGCCGGTCATTTGAAACTGGGAAAACTCATTTATTTGTATGATGACAATCAAATTTCCATCGAAGGCTCAACCAGTCTGACTTTTTCCGAGAGTGTGCAAAAACGTTTTGAAGCCTATGGCTGGCAGGTTATAGGAGTAGAGGATGGAAACAACCTGGAACAATTGATATCAGCCTTAGCGCAAACTAAAGCGGAAGAGGGAAAACCAAGTTTGATCCAAGTAAGAACCCACATTGGGTATGGGAGTCCGAATAAACAAGATACTCCGGGTGCGCACGGGGAGCCGCTGGGGGAGGCAGAGCTTCGCTTGGTTAAAGAACGGTTTAGGTTTCCGCCGGACCAGGATTTTATTATTCCTTCAGAAGTACGGCAGCGCTTTTGTAAGCTGCAAGAGCGAGGAATGCGTTTGGAAGAGAAGTGGAACGAGGAGTTTAAACATTATGCACAGGCATATCCCCAAGAGGCGGCAGACTGGAAAAAAGCCTTGCAAGGAGAACTTCCTTCAGACTGGGAAAAAGTTGTGCCTATATTTTCCGCTAAGGAAAAATTGGCAACCCGCCAAGCTTCCGGTAAAATATTGAACGCACTGGCAGCGCAACTGCCTTTGTTGGTCGGTGGTTCTGCGGATTTGGCGCCGTCAACAGCCACGCATTTAAAGGGATACTGTGATTTTTCCGCAGATCAGTATGGATGTCCGAATTTTCATTTTGGTGTGCGGGAACATGCCATGGGTGCAATTCTCAATGGTTTGGCTTTGAGTAAACAACTTCGACCGTATGGCGCCACCTTTTTGGTTTTCTCAGATTACATGAAACCGGCCATTCGTTTAGCTGCGGTAATGAACATTCCGGTGATATTTGTATTTACACATGACAGTATTGGTTTAGGAGAAGATGGTTTGACCCATCAACCCATTGAACACTTAGCAGCACTGCGTGCCATTCCAAACTTGACTGTCATCCGGCCGGCTGATGCCAATGAGACAGCGCAAGCTTGGCAATGGGCTTTGCAAAAAGCCAAACCCACGGCCTTGATTTTGTCGCGGCAAAAACTACCGGTTTTGGATCCAAAAGTCTATCCGATACATCAAGGTATGGCCAAAGGCGCCTATGTGCTGAAAGAAAGCCGGGAGGAACCGGAGGTGGTTTTAATAGCCACTGGATCTGAAGTGCAATTGGCATTATCAGCGCAAGCGGCTTTACAGGCTAAAGGAAAAAACGTGCGAGTGGTTTCCCTGCCGTCCTGGGAACTGTTTGCTCAGCAACCCCGGGTGTATCAAGAACAAGTGTTGCCCACGCATATTACCAAGCGGGTATCCATTGAAGCCGGCGTAACGCTCGGCTGGGAACGCTGGGTAGGCTCGCAGGGAGAATGTATTGGGATCAATACTTTTGGTGCTTCCGCACCTGGGGAAAAGGTGATGCAGGAGTATGGATTCACAGTAGAGCGGATCGAGAAGGTCGTTCAGGGAATGGTAGGGATAAAGTAGGGTCGCTTCACAAAACTTTGGCATTTGACCACAGGAGGACATTGACATGAAACTCGCAATGATCGGATTGGGACGAATGGGCGGTAATATGGTAAAGCGTTTATTGGCCGGGGGCCATGATGTGGCGGTCTATGCCAGGACTGCGGAGAAAGTACAGTCCTTTATTCAAGCGGGAGTGCAGGGTACCACGGATTTGGAGGATTTGGTTGGTATGTTGCCGGCACCACGTGTAGTTTGGATTATGGTTCCTGCCGGAAAACCGGTTGAAGAGACGCTGAGCAAATTATCAGCGCTGCTTTCTCCCGGTGATATTATTATCGAGGGTGGTAATAGTAAGTACACTGATGATATCCGTCACCAGGCAGAGTTGCAGGAAAAAGGCATACACTATCTGGACATTGGTGTTTCCGGCGGAATTTGGGGACTGCAGGTCGGATATTGCATGATGATTGGCGGAGAAAAAGAAAAGTATGAATACATCAAACCCATCCTAAAGACCCTGGCACCACCGGACGGTTATTTGTACTGCGGTCCCAGCGGCGCCGGGCATTTCACCAAAATGGTGCACAATGGTATTGAATACGCTATGATGGAAGCCTATGGTGAAGGGTTTGAAATTTTAAAAGCCTCTCCGTATGGAGAACAGTTGGATTTGGGCAAAGTTTCGCATCTTTGGAATCAGGGCAGTGTGGTCCGTTCCTGGCTTTTGGAATTGTTGGAAAATGCGTTCGCCAAAGATGGTGATTTGTCCCAACTTTCCGGGTATGTGGAAGATTCCGGCGAAGGGCGCTGGACCGTGGAAGCAGCTATCGAGCAGGGTGTGGCAGCCACCGGGATTGCGCAGGCGTTGTTTAAGCGCTTTCTTTCCCGGCAGCAAGACAGTTTTTCCGATAAAGTGATTGCCGCCCTGCGCAATGAATTCGGAGGACATGCAGTAGCGCCGGCCGGCACTTCCAAACGGGTGGCATCGACAGGCGCCGGTCAGGTACAAGCAGCCAAGGCGCAGAAAAAAACGTAGAGTGCTGCGCCCGACAAAACCGTAGGGGCGAGGTCACCTCGCCCACCAGGTTTGCAAACCAGAAGGAGTGAAATCCATGGGAACCATTGAGAGCAAAGTAACACCGGCTATCGGTGAAGCCTGTGAAGAGGTCAGGACCGGGCTCTGCGGGATTATTATTTTTGGAGCATCCGGAGATTTGACCCGGCGCAAACTTTTGCCGGCCTTGTTTAATTTGTATCGAAGGGGCGCGCTGGACGACAAAACATATATTTTAGGTTGCGCGCGCACCAACATGTCTGATGCTGATTTTCAGGAAAAAGTGCGCACTAGTCTGAAAGAACACCTGAGCAGCGAAGCTGTGGAAGCACAAAATAGTTTTGCCCGGAAATGTTCGTATCTTCCGCTGGATTATCAAGCAACGCAAAGTTATCAAGTATTGACAAGACGCCTGGACAAACTGGATCAGGCACTGCAAACCGGCGGCAACCATCTTTTTTATCTGGCTACGCCACCTGCGTTGTACACCTCTATCGCCGGTCAATTGGGCGCGGCCAAACTGACTGCTGAAAAAGGCAATGGACACTTTGTGAGGATTATTTTTGAGAAGCCCTTTGGCCGGGATTTGGAAAGCGCTCTACAATTGGATCAGGAACTGCATGAACATGTGCAGGAACATCAAATTTTTCGGATTGATCATTATCTGGGCAAGGACACGGTGCAAAATATTCTCATGTTCCGTTTTGCCAACGCGGTATTTGAGCCGATCTGGAACCGCCAATACATTGATCATGTGCAAATCACGGTGGCTGAAAGTTTAGGCATAGAACACCGTGCCGGTTATTATGAACAGGCCGGTCAATTTCGGGATATGTTTCAGAATCACATGCTGCAAATGCTGGCACTGATGGCTATGGAGCCGCCCACCTCCTTTGAGGCTGAACCGGTGCGTGATGAGCGGGTAAAACTCTTAAAAGCCATTCGGCCTTTTGATCTGGAAGATCCCAAGCGGCCGTGTGTTGTTCGGGCACAATACACAGCCGGGAAACAGGGCGACACTATGTTTGCCGGATACCATCAAGAACCAGGTGTGGCGCCGGATTCCACCACAGAGACATTGGTGGCTGCCAAACTCATGATTGATAATTGGCGCTGGCAAGGAGTGCCCTTTTATCTGCGCTCAGGCAAGCGTCAGCCGCGTAAAGTCAGTGAGGTTGTGATCACCTTTAAAGATGTTCCGCACTCCATGTTTGAGAAAACCACCTCCGGTCCTTTGGAGCCGAATGTATTGATACTCAATGTGCAACCGGAAGAAGGGATGTCCTTGAGCTTTCAGGCCAAGACACCGGGACCCAAGAATTGCATGTCCACTGTTTCTCTGGATTTCAAGTATCAGGATTATTTCAAGAGTCCGCCGGCGGAAGCGTATGAACGCTTATTACTGGAATGTTTGGTTGGGGATCAAACGCTCTTCTGGCGGCATGATGGGGTGGAAGCCTCCTGGGCATTGCTCACTCCGGTATTGCAGCTCTGGGAAAAAAATCCTGAGCTGTGTCCTTTGCAGGAATATCCGGCCGGGACGTGGGGACCGGAAGCTGTGGAAACTCTTATGCGTCGTGATCAGCGAGTATGGCGCACGCTGTAAATTATTAAATGTCCGGGAGAATGGAAATTGACAGTTTGCGTTTTACCCAACACCGTAGAGCTGGTATTGCAAGCAGCGGAAGCCATTGTTTCTGCGGCTGAAACCGCGGTGCAGGATCACGGTTGTTTTACCTGGGCAGTGGCCGGAGGCACGACACCCCGGCAGCTATACCAAACTCTGACCCAAACACCTTGGGTCAAGGATTTTCCCTGGCAGCAAACTCAGCTCTTTTTTACGGATGAGCGCTGTGTGCCGTTGGAGCACGAAGACAGTAACTATCGGATGCTGAAACAGACCCTGTTGGACGAGGCGCCCATTCCTGCTGCCAATGTGCACCAGGTACCCATGGCGGCGGATTCTCCGGAAAGTATTGCCCAATGTTATGAAGATACACTGCAAGAATTCTTTCGGGCGCAGACAAAAAACGCCATGACACCGACAGGGTTTCCGGCTTTTGATTTGATTCTTCTGGGTCTTGGTTCAGACGGACATACGGCCTCGCTCTTTCCGAACAGCCAGGAAGTGTTGGAAGAAAAAAGTAAGTGGGCAGTTGCCGCCTTGGCACCACACGGCAATCCCCCGGGCTATCGCATTACCTTGACCTTGCCGGTGATTAATGCCGCCCGGCAGGTGATCTTCCTGGTAACCGGAGATGCAAAAAAAGAGATTATTTCTGAAGTTCTGCAACCCAAAACAACCGGCCCGTCACCCTATCCGGCCGGGCTGGTGAAACCGCAAGGGAAGCTGACCTGGTTTCTGGATCAGGCCGCCGGATCGCTATTAACCACGTCCCCAAAGTTACCTACTCGACAGCAGCAATAGTTTTGTTTAAAAAGTGAGTGCGATGAGAAAGCACCAGCCGGGATCGGGCGTTTTGTAATAGAAACTAACCAGGAGGTATAAGGTATTATGCCTGTTCTACAAAGTTTCATAGGGCTGTTATGCTTGGCGGCTATTGCCTGGCTGTTTTCAGAAAACCGGAAAAGAGTAAGATATAAAATCATCTTGGTGGGGCTGGCGCTGCAAGTGGGCTTGGCCGGCTTATTAATTAAAGTCCCCATCAGCCAGCACGCTTTTCTATGGCTCAATCATCCGGTAAAGGCCTTGGCAGAATCAACCCGCGCAGGAACTTCTTTTGTTTTTGGCTATCTGGGAGGCGGGATCTTGCCTTTTGTTGAGCAACAGCCTGGTTTGAGTTTCATTTTTGCTTTCCAGAGTCTTCCCATAGTACTTGTCATGAGCGCGCTTTCAGCCCTGTTTTTTTATTGGAAAGTGCTTCCCATTGTGGTACGCGCATTTGCCCGTTTTTTACAATGGGCGCTGGGCATCGGGGGGGTTGAGGGTTTGGGAACCACGGCTAACATTTTTGTGGGTATGGTTGAATCTCCCTTGTTGGTTCGTCCTTACCTTGCCGGCATCAGCCGAAGTGAATTATTTACTATAATGGTTTCCGGTATGGCCACCGTGGCCGGAACAGTGATGGTGCTATATGCGACAATTTTGAGCCCGGTCATTCCCGGAATTATGGGACATCTGTTAACAGCTTCGCTCATAAGCGCTCCGGCGGCAGTAGTGGTTTCAAAGCTAATGATCCCGGAAAGCGGAGCGCTTTCCAACGGAAAGATTGAACTGGTGCAAAAAGCCCATAGCTCTATGGATGCTATTACCCACGGAACAGTAGACGGCATTAAGTTATTGCTTAACATTGTCGCCATGCTGGTGGTGCTGGTGGCTTTAGTGCATTTGCTAAACTTGGTGCTTGGCCTTTTGCCGGATTTGGCGGGGGACGCGATTACCTTTCAGAGAATGCTGGGATGGATCTTTGCTCCAATTGCCTGGTTAATGGGTATTCCCTGGTCAGAGGCGGCGGTCTCCGGCTCTTTAATGGGGACCAAAACTGTATTGAATGAATTTTTGGCCTATTTGGATATGGCCCAATTATCCGAAGCTGCCTTAAGCGGGCGTTCGCGCCTGATTATGACTTATGCCATGTGTGGGTTTGCCAATTTTGGTTCCCTGGGAATCATGATCGGAGGCTTGGGAGCTATGATTCCCGAACGCCGGGATGAAATTGTGGCTTTGGGATTTAAGTCGATCATCGGGGGAACATTGGCAACCTGTTTGACAGGCGCAGTGGTGGGTATGCTATATTAAATTAAATAGTAAATAGGGCCGGATTTAGCTTATTAGCTTAAGTTTATACTTCTCAGCATACCGTGCGTCTTTTATCTGCTTCAATAAGTGAAGAATTCGCCATTTTTAAGCGTCCAGCTGTACAATAAATTCTCCAAATTGTAATGCTTTTAAATAAATCATCCCTGCACTGAAGTGCGGTGTATCCAGGTAACCCTCACCCTTTCTCCCTCTACCTTTTAGGCAGAGAGAGAAAGGTAACCCCGGATTAAAGTCCGGAGATTCCCTGGGTCTGTTGAAAAAGATATAGTTTTTAAACCTTACTTAAGTGGCCCGGCAAGTGTCAACAATACATCATGATTACATGTTCCTGCAGAATCCGAAGCAATCAATCTACCATTTTTGTAGACATAAATTAGCAGATCAAAAGCTTCACCTTCTACATAGAGACATTCGACACTTAATGAATAATTCTGATAGATTGAAAAATTAGGTATTATATGCTTCCACTCACTAGTCGGTTCATTCACTGGTTCGGGTACAACGACGTTGGTAAGGGACACTATTTCCCCATTTTGATCGAGGTATTGAATTTTATATATAGATTCCACGTTTCTCACACGCACTCGATACATTATTTCAGCATATTCTTTAGGTTCTAAGGTAGCCGTTGGTGTAGAGGTAGCCGTTGGCGTAGAAGTAGGTGTAAAGGTAGCGGCAGGTGCAGGCATAGTGGGAGTAGGTTCTGGAATTATCTCAGTGGGATTAGGATTAGGAGTGGTTACTAGGGTTGGTTTAGGAGTAGGGGTCGGATCTGATACTTCTGGTTCAGTGGGACTTTGACTGCAAGAAATAATTAATAGAATGACTATACCCATTCCCATAAAACCACATAATTTCTTTTTCATATGACACCTCCATTTTAAAAAAAGTGTATACCTATTAGTAAGTATAGCACCCTTTAATTACAGAGGCAAATCCGGGAAGTTTTTTTGCCAGGGCTAATGGGTGGCATTACAGAGCACTGTGACTTAAATAATTTACCGACCGGGTGAACCCGCGTCTACGCTAATAAATTCATCACTGCTTATTTTTTGGGGATCGGTTTTCCTTGTCGTAAAGCGCGTTGGATGGTTTTAGCTTGAGAGGATGCAAAGCTATAATTGAATTAGGGAAAATGGTGCTAGGCACCAAACCTAAAGCCCTGAATGCCAGATTGAAGATCGAACTGATACCCAGTAAAGCAACATCAATTAGGGTTTAGAGAATTATATTTTGAATCCGCTGCGAATGTTTTATCCAGCAGCGAATTGGTTTTCACTATTTTGTCATTGCCATTTTCCAGGCCAAAGTGCATAATATTTTGTGCAACCCTAACTTGTGATTCATCTGACTTGTGGAGCTATATACAATTATAGAGCGACATCCTGCAATACATAAATAGATTTTATCGATGCAGGGTAGTGCTTTTTTAAAGTAATAAAGTAATATAGAGAATTCAAAGCAAAATCAGATAAAAAACAGGAAAAAAGAGACAAAAAAATGGGCAGAGAGTAGTGAAAGTGAAAGTTATGAAGTTATGGACGTGCCGGATTCCTGAATTAAGAGGTGAGGATAATGGATTTTGGTGAATTAAAACCTGTTCCACTAAGAGACGTATGGAAAAAAGAAGCGTATGAATTTACGCCATGGCTATCGGAAAACTTAGAAGCGCTTGGTGAAGCAATTGGCTTGGAATTGGAGTTAGAAACCAAAGAAGCAGAAGTAGGGGGATTTTCTTTGGATATTTTAGCCAAAGACCTCGGATCTGGGGAGTACGTTGTAATTGAGAATCAACTTACCCAGACCGATCACAGTCATCTGGGTCAGCTTATTACTTATGCATCAGGATATGATGCGCCCATTGTTGTGTGGATTGCCGAAACAATCAGAGACGAACATCGTCAAGCGTTGGAATGGTTGAACCAGCACACGGATCGTAAAACCAATTTCTTTGGAGTAGTTGTTGAAGTTTTTCAGATTGATAATTCCAAACCGGCCTTTAAATTTAGACCTATTGTTTTTCCGAATGAATGGCAAAAAGTTAAACGTCAGGAGTTGAACAGTACTACAACCCCAAGAGCAGAAACTTACCGGAAATTCTACCAAGACCTTATCGATGAGCTGAGAGAAAAACACAGATTTACCAAGGCACGCGTCGCGCAACGGAGTATTTCAGCGAGTTTGACC
>JAGLMY010000286.1 GCA_023139775.1 bacterium | reverse complement strand
CCTGTTGTTTCCTTTTTAATCGATTTAAGCACTCCTCTTCCCAGGCAATGCTTATTTGTTGTTCCTGTTCACAAAAAGGACAGGTTGTTATAATTGAGTAATTTATAATTGGGTCGAACTCATCCATAACAGCTTCTATTTTTGCGACCAATTCATTATCCAGACTTTCATCCCAAAATTGATCAGGCAAAGGATCAACCGCCAAGCTTTGTATGATGCCCATGGTAGCCGCCTGTTCGGTATGAAAATCTTTTGCCTGCCAATCCCGTTGATGATAACCGCATGGCCTCTGTAAAATTAATTGGCTGTCATTGATGGGTACCTTTATCTGAGCTTGGTTATGTTCATCAATAAGCTTCATTAATTCTGCGGTCTCGAATGAGAACTCCATGACTTCCTGACATTGCTTACACTGATGCTTAACAATCCATGGCCTTGGGGTGTTTTCCTCTACCAACAGCAACAATGCTTTTAAACGCGAGCTAATTGGCAAAGACCAAATAACTTCTGGTATATCATCTTTTGCCTGGCAACAATTCACCAGGATGTCGGTTATCAATTGCGGACGGTTGGATAAATCAAAATGGATATCAATATCACCGGCCCGGTTGCCAAAAGCATGCAAGTAAAGAACTGATTCTCCCTTAACTTGCCAGGCTTTGGGCAACGGGCATTCAATTACTGAGCCTTTTGATAATTGCCGCATAGATAACCACCTGCCCCCTATTGCAATGATTAACCTGCTGCCGGAACAGCAGCTGCTTCATCCGGTTCTTTGGTATCCTTGTCTCTTTCCCAACCTTCCATTTCTATCTTCATATTTTCAATAGCCACGGCATTGGCGCCGGCATCCAAATCAGGCATAGCGGTGTATTCACTTACCCAGCAGCCATGCAGGAAATAGCGAAAAGCTACATGCCCTTTTTCATTCAACACTTCCAGTATCAACTCTTTTTTATAATTGACCAAATCCATGCCTTCATCACCGGCATAAGGATGAACCATATTGGCCCAGACCTCAAATTCGCGGTCATGCGTCAAGCCGCGATCCAGGGTCAATCCTTCATAACTGCTCCGTCCCGGTGATTTGTGCTCAACACTGTTTTCGCCGCCTTCACGATACTTAACAACTTCTGTGGTGCGCTTCAAGGCGCCCACTTTTTGAATACCTAATACCGGACGTTCATCCATGATAATGCGAAATTTGAAATTCTTATACGGATCATAACGATGCGCGTTCTTGACAAATCCGGTTCCCATAGTAGCCTCTCCTTTTACGAATTAGAGTTCCCCGGCGATTTGCTGGAACTTGAGCACAACAAATTCCGCCGGTTTTAGCGGTGCAAATCCTACTTCAATATTAACTATGCCCTTATTGCGGTCATCCTGGGTGGTGTTTTCACTATCGCACTTTACGTAAAACGCTTCCTCCGGAGTGCTGCCCTGAAAAGCGCCTTGTTTGAATAAACTCATCATAAAAGCATTAAGGTTTAACCTGATCTTAGCCCATAAGGGCTCATCATTGGGTTCAAAGACCACCCATTTGGTGCCGCGGAAAAGCGATTCTTCCAGGAAAAGGGCCAGTCGTCTGACCGGGATGTACTTCCATTCCGAAGCGGCTTGATCACTGCCGGCTAATGTCCGCGCCCCCCAGGAAACAGAACCATAAATCGGAAATGTCCTGAAGCAATTGGCAGCCAGAGGATTTAAGGTGCCGTTTTGCGCATCCGTCAATTCAAGATCCAAGGCCGGGACACCTTTTAATGTTGCTTCCGTACCGGCCGGCGCCTTCCAGACACCACGGGTACTGTCAATGCGGGAATAGAGTCCGGCCATGGTTCCGCTGGCACCAACTGATTTTAAGCGATACTCATCAAGTGAATCCGGCATTTGTAATCTGGGGAAATAAACAACTGAATTTTTATCACGTAACAAGGCATTGTCATCAAGCCAGTCTTCCATCTCATCAACCGCATTAACAGATTCCGCAACATCAATAATTAAAAAGGCCCGGCGCTTAATACAATATTCCAGCGCTTTGCTATAAATGGCTTGCATACCGGATTCACCACCGGCAGAACTGTCATCTGCTATATC
>JAGLMY010000285.1 GCA_023139775.1 bacterium | reverse complement strand
TATCTGCGGATTTGCTTTTCTTAACTTCCCCGGCTTTATGTTTGTTTAGTATTTTCTCAATGTCTTGCTCAAATTCCTGTTTTTGCCAAGTGCGTACTTCATTCCCGGCTTTGTCCAGGGTTTGATAATTCGCCAAACGTTCCAAACTGGACATGGGCCACAACAAGGCTGGATCCAGACCGGAATTTTTTCCCCGGGCCGCACGCCATGATTTTAAAGCAGTAAAGAGTTCCATGGTTTCAATATTTTTTCGCACAGAGGGTTTGCGTCCGGAGTTTTTTTGCAGTGGAATCGGTGCAGTAGCTCTTCCCTGTTTCAGTGCCTGATGCAAGGCCGACTGCCGTCGTTTTTGAAATACCACGGCCAATCCTTTAATGTTTTTAAATTCCGCTTCAGGACTCCTGGCCAGCGCAATCAACACATCATCACCCATGACACGAAACGGGGCACGATCCATTTCACGGCAAAGTTTTTCCCGGAAAATAGCAACCTGTTGAAGAACAGCACGCTCCTTATCGTTTAGTTTGCGGCTTCCTTTGACCGACCATAATAAGGCTTCGTCACCAACAGGGCCATCGGATTTTAATTTTTCCAGCAATGAAACTTCCTCCAGCGCCCAAGCGTCCCTGCCTTTGTGTTGCAACCGGTGCAGCAATACGTCTTTGAGTTTTAAAAGATAACAAACATCTCCTGCCGCGTACACTAGTGATTTTTGCTCTAAAGGCCGACAGGTCCAATCCTGCCTCTGCAAGGATTTGCTCTTGGGCAATTCGACACCTAAGAACTCCTGCAAAACATTCGACAATCCCAGTTTTTTTGAGCCTAAAAAATGAGCTGCCACAGCAGTATCAAAAAGATTTTTTACGCGAAAACTAAAATCACGATCTAAGGCACGCAAGTCATTTTCACAGGAATGAAAAACTTTGCAAACCGCGGGATTGGCCAGAAGTTTTCCCAATCCCTTTAGATTGGTGCCAACCAGCGGATCCAGTAAATAAACCTGGTCGTACAATCCAATTTGTATCAAGCAGATACGATCAGGATAACGATAGTAACCATTGCTCTCGATGTCCAGCGCTAAAATAGGTTCTTTTTGCAACTGTTCAACCAGAGCGTCCCATTCATCCTGGTTGGCAATCAGCCGAAATTGTTTTTTGGCATCATGGGGTATTCCGGCTGCATATGTCTCTGTTTGTTTCGTTACACTCAATTTAGTTTTTTGTACGCAGGGCGGCAAATTCTTCCTTGGATATGCCGGACCAACGTTTTCCTTTCTGTATGAGATATGTTTCCAAGGCTGCTAAATTCGCGAAAAAATGTTCGTGATCATTAGCGCCGGTGTTTCCGTGGCATTCGGTTTCACCGGATTCATCCCAGCCGTAATCCCGACAAATTTTCGGCCGGTTATGATACATCCCGCATTTTCCCTCATTCGAAAGAAAATCACATTTGTTGTTTACTTGCAAATACCATTCTTTATCTTCAATGAACAAAGCCACATCTCTGTGCGCGATATACCAACGCAGATGATCGTAATCTTCCGCGCTGCGCGGTTTATCAATCTGTAGGGCGAAATATCGGCAGCATTGGCCACCACAGACATGGCAATTGAGTACCGGTTGTTTCTGTTGCGAATCGTTTTCTGACATCCTGGTAAAATTCCTTTCTATTGAATATTATTTAAGGCTTGCAGCGCTTCTTGACGGATCATATGGTTTTCGTTTTTCGTCAATTCTTTCAATTGAGGCCGGGCCAGCGGATCTCCGATTTCACCCAAGGCCCGGATAGCGGCTATGCGTACATCCTGGTCCTCATTACGAGTGGTAGATAGTAAGGCAATCACGACTTTTTCGCCAGCAAAAAAAGACAATTCATCACAAGCCAGAAGACGAATTTCCGGGCCGGCATGGCCCAGGGCACGTATTAATCCTTGTATGGCAGCGGGAGTCTTGATTCTGCCAAGTGCTATGACAACCTCCCGGCATACCCGTTTGTTCGGATCTTCCAATCGTTTTATCAGTTTTGGCACAGATGCTTTGTGTTTCATACGGCCCAAGACTTTGATTGCTTCAAGTCGTACAACCGATTCCTTATCTCCCAGCAAATTTTGGATGTCCGGAATTGCGGCTTTAGAATGAATATATCCCAACGCTTGCAGCGCGCCAACACGTTTAAATTTGTAGGTATGACCCAAGGCTTTACGCAAGGCCGGCACTGCCGGTTCTCCAAGCATGACCAGTCGTTCTATAGCAGTTTGCCTGCGGTGATGCTCGGTTCCCAAATCATGAATGAGTTTACGTATTTCTTTGGCATGCCGGTCATCTTCGGGTGTCGGTGTATGACGCGGTAATATCTTTTTCAGCATCATTTTACGTTCTTCTTCAGTTGTTGCCAGATCGTCTTTTTTCGTCACTTCTTTGTCTTTGCGAAAATATCGTTGATAAAATTGATATTTTTTTTCATCTTGCTTAGTTCTGCGCCACGGTGTTGGTTTGGGTGTGGGATTTTTAAATTCCGACGCAGTACTGCCTTTGTGGGTTCTTGCCTCGGATTCCGCAGGCAGGCAGACCATTTCCACACTCGTAAACAGCAAAGCGAGAGCAAATATGAGGTTTAACATTATTTACAACATCTCCACAGCAGTATATCAGGAATTAGGAACTCCCAAAACTGCGATTATTTATTTAATTCGTCCTGTATTCCGGTTAATTTCCCGAATACTCGTATTTATTTCCAACTCCAAAAGGGTTTCCAATGCCAGTGGCATAATCATACTCCAATTGTGATCTCCGAGAGTGCCTGGACGGTTGATGCGGTATTCCCGGGGATCTTTATCAGCAAACAGCGTGCTGAGGGATAACCAGTCCTGAAGCAATTGGATACTAAAGATTGAAACAGTCTGATTTACTTTTTCAAGTGTTTTTTTTGCAAACTCACGGGAAAATTCTTCTTTCGCTTTCCCTGTCAGACCAACATGCCGCCAGAAAATTTCGCGCTCAGAAAAAGTTTCGCGATATTGACTTAAAAAATCCCGAACCTGATCCCGGGGCCGTTGTAATACAGCCAAAAATTTATCTTCCGAATCGAGTTCTGTTTTCCAGCGCAGCCTGCCGTCGGCTGATTTGGCTTGAGCAAAGATTTGCGGGATCAACCGGTCCGCGTCCAGCCCGCGGTTCTGACATTTTTGACGAAAGACCGCTTCTTCCACAGTCCCGACTTCGTACTGCCACCAGCCCCGTAAATCGCAGGTATCGTGGGTTGAAATTGCTGCTATAGAATTGGGTCGAAATTCATGATCCGCAAAAAACCGGTTAGTGTTTCCCCAATCCCTTTGCCAGCGCTGAACATCCATACCAACAATCCCATATTCCCGTATGGTTTTGTAGGAGCAATCCGGTACTGTGCCAAGGTCTTCAGCACAGGGAAACATCGTGGTGTTGGAGAGCATCACATCCAACAATTGTTTGCCATGCTGTTCCCAGACAGCCTCTTCCTGAGGATCGAACACTCCTTTTAATTCCGATTGATTTAGTGGAATTGTCCAGAGTCGGAAAATTCCCACAAAATGGTCAATTCGAAACATATCAAAAAAATGCTCCGCATATTTTAATTTTTGGATTAAATAATCATATCCATGCTTGGCAATAACATCCCAGGCATATGGTGGCATGCCCCAGGTTTGACCATCAGCAAAATACATATCCGGCGGTGCACCGGATGCTAAATTCAATTTAAAATATGTCTGATGCGCCCAAACATCCGCACTATCTTTAGACACCAATAAGGGCAAATCACCCAGCAAAAGTACGTTTTTGGACTGCGCATACGCTTTTACACTTAATAGTTGTTCATATAATTGCCACTGTAACCATTTCTGAAAAAATATGTCAACCGCATATTTTTTTAATAGTTTCTGACACGCTTCCGGGGCTTTCCGCTGCAATTCATCCGGCCATTCCCACCAGGCTTTTTCCTCATGCAATGTTTTTACGATTTTAAAAAGCGCATAATCGTTGAGCCAGAATTCATTCTGTTTTAAAAACGAGGTAAAAGCAGCGCAATTTTCCCAGGTTTGGCTCTGAAACATATCCTGAAGTAATTTTAATTTAGCCTTTTTTATTCCATAATTCACACTTTCAGTGCCACTCGGAAAAGCTTTTCTTAGGGCGGCAATATCTTTGACAAAGGCCTCTTTTGGGACAGCATGCAATTTTTCCAAAGCCAGGTACATTGGCTCCAAAGCAAAGGAACTTTTCGCGTCATATGGCGTGAAAGTGAAACCTACGTCATTGAGTGGTAATAGTTGGATAATACTAATACCGGTTTTTTGGCACCAATCAATTAACAATGACAGATCAGAGAATTCACCAATACCAATGCTTTGGCGTGAATAAAGAGAAAAGAGCGGCGCCACAACACCCGCTCTCCGTGAAGTGGTGATCTTTTTCCAATGTTGTGCAGCGGGAGTTGTATACAGCCAGTTGTAATCATAATCCATACCTGTTACTCCAAATAAAAGATTAGAGAATATACCATGAATTTCAGGATTATACCTTAACTATTTGTATTGCTTAATTATACCTAAATGGTCTTTTTTTAAATAAAATTTCGCACACAGGCCTTATAAACAACTCGAACCATGTCTGAAAAAGTATTGAAAAATAACCACAATCAAGATATTTCTCGAAACCACTTTAAGCTCTTGACAACCTATATTATATATGGAAAAATTGCCGGAAATTATTCCGGAGGTTTTTTTGTGAAACTATCGTGGTCATGGCTTAACGAATTTATTGATATACAGGATATTACTCCTCAAGAACTTGCCCACCGTTTGACAATGAGTGGTTTGGAAGTGTCAGGCATAGAAGATAAATCAAAAGGCATGGAATCTATTGTGGCCGGACGCTTAAAACAGGTTGTGCCGCATCCCAATGCCGACAAATTAAGCCTTACTATAGTAGAGGTCCCTAACCAGGAGTTGAGAATCGTATGCGGCGCCAAGAATATTGCAGCCGGTGATATTGTTCCAGTCGCTTTGGAAGGCACTGAATTGCCTAATGGGCTTAAAATCAAGCGTACCAAAATCCGGGGTGAAGAATCCTGTGGTATGATCTGTTCTGAGAGTGAACTCGGCCTGGCAGCATCCTGTGAAGGCATAATGCAGCTTCCATCAGATACTCCGTTGGGAGCTTTAGTGATAAACCTTCTCCACTTGAACGATATTACTATTAATGTTGAAATTACTCCCAATCGTTCGGATTGTCTATCGCATATAGGAATCGCGCGTCATCTCTCTGCTGTTTTGGATCGGCCGTTGAAAATGCCTGCCGTATCTTTAAATGAAAAAGAACCCTTGGCGGCATCAACATATCAGGTCAAGGCAGACCCGGATTCCGGCTGCTATCGCTACTGCGCGCGCATTATCCGTGATGTGACCATTGCCCCCTCCCCGCTTTGGATGCAACGCCGTTTGGAAGCGGTTGGAATTCGACCTGTAAACAATATTGTTGACATTACGAATTATGTGCTGATGGAAGTTGGTCATCCACTACATGCTTTTGATCTTGATAAACTGCAAGGCACAACCATCTTGGCCCGTCGCGCCCAGGAAAAAGAATCCCTGGTTACCCTGGATGGCTTAGAAATAAAATTGGATACAGAGGACCTGGTTATTGCCGACGAGACACGACCGGTCGCTTTGGCCGGAGTTATGGGCGGAGAAAATACCGAAGTTACGGATATCAGCAAACATATTTTACTCGAAGCTGCTTGGTTTGACACGCGTATTGTCCGCGCCATGAGCCGGAAAACCGGTTGTAGTTCGGAATCCTCATATCGTTTTGAGCGAGGCACTGACCCGGAATTAGGATTACTACTCGCCCTTGACCGGGCCGCACAGCTCATGACTGAACTCGCAAACGGCACCCTGCTCAAAGGCATAATTGATTCCTACCCCGCAAAGATAAAAACTCATAAAATTCGGTTACGTCTGTTAAGAGCGGAAAAGGTTTTAGGCATGTCTCTGGATGCCGGACAAGCTCTCTCCGCACTCTCGCGGCTCGGTTTTCTGGTGGCAGCCACAGATCAAGAAAATGTTTATTCAGTACGCGTCCCTACTTTCCGGCCTGACGTCACCATTGAAGAAGATCTTTACGAAGAGATTGCCGAAGTGATTGGTTATGATAAAATCCCAGTCACTAAACCACAGTTCACCTTGATTTGTCCTGATAAAATACCGTATCAAGAGTTTCAGCAAGCGTGTCGTGCGGTTGCGGTTGGTTCCGGCGCGCAAGAAATTTTAACTTACAGCTTTCATAGTCCGGCTCATTTTGACCGTTTGCGTATTCCGCCGGAACACGAGTGCCGCTCCGCCCTGCGGCTTAAAAATCCCATGAGCGAAGAAATGTCGCTCATGCGGCCCTTGCTCTTGCCGGGTCTGATTGAAACCCTTTCCTACAATCAGCGTCGCGGACAAGATCGTATATATTTATTCGAGACCGGATCTGTGTTTTTACCTCGCTGCGGAGAACCCTTGCCGGCCGAACCAAAACATTTGGGCCTTGCTTTGTACGGGCCGCAGCAACCCAGGTATTGGCGTTTGGGTAAAAAGCGTGCGCTGACGGACTTCTATGATTTAAAAGGAATCATTGAGAATATTATACAGCGCTTGCATATCAAGACCAGGATCAGGTTTGAACCAACGGAATTCCCTTTTTTGCATCCGATGATTTCCTTCAGCCTGCAAAGCGCGGATGGGAAGAGCCTTGGTTGGGCCGGCGCTTTGCATCCGGAGTCGCAGGAAAAGTATAAATTAAAAGAGACGGTTTTGGTGGCTGAAATTGATTTAACCGCTCTTTTTCCCTTCTGGGTGGAACGACCGGGTGTCAAACGTTTTTCACGCTATCCGGCAGCTGTCCGTGATATATCTCTGGCAGTGTCCGAGGAAATTCAGGCCGGCGATATAGTCAAAGCCATTTTAGCTGTCGGTCAAGAACTGGTTACAGATGTAACTCCCTTTGATCTTTATCAGGGAGAAGAACTTTCCCCCGGCACCAAGAGTTTGGCTTTTGCTTTGACTATGCAAGCCTTGGATCGTACTTTGTTGGATGAGGAAGTGAATCAAATGCAGACTAAAATAATTTCGCATTTACGGAATAAATTCAACGCTCAGCAGCGCTAACGTCAGGTGTACAGGAGACAATTATTTCCATGGTTGTGGACGAATGGACAAAACTGGTTCGACACGTCGATTCCTTAATCAATGAATTGCGCGTCGCGAGAGAAGAAACTAAAAAATGGCGCGCTCATGCCATCGAACTGGAGCGTTTTAAAAATACCGAGAATCGCGCCGTCCTTTTGGAGAACCAGTCCGAAGCACGCGAACTGGAGCGCTTCCGCAAAGAAAGAAAAAAAATGATTACCATGGTCACAAAACTCATCGCTGAATTGGACCAGGCACAAATACAAGTGCTGGAGAATAAAAATGGGTGAAGAACGTCATGGTATAAAAGTAAATATATTCGGCAGTGAATACGTCATACGCGGCGAAGCCGATGAAGCCTACATTCAATCTTTGGCGCAGTATGTGAATGAAAAGATGAAAGAGATTGCTCAAAGTACGCATCTGACCAGTCCTGTGAAAATCGCCATGCTAGCCTCAATTAATATGGCAGACGATATTTTTCGTCTACGCGAACGTCTTCAAGATAAATCCGCTGCGCAGCAAACATCCCTGCCCCAAGAACCACTACCAGAACCAGCTCCAGAGCTTTTGGAAACTGAAATATCTTCGGTCGCGCCGGAAGCCATTACCGCGCTTTCTCAGCACATCAAATCCGCTTTGGAAGAGGAATGATTTTTGGAATTTCTTCCAGCAAAGCTTTAGAATCCAGCCAAGTGACGCGTTTTTCAGCCCGAAACCAGGTCATTTGACGCTTAATATAACGTCGGGTATCCCTTTTGATCAACTCGACAGCCCGCTGGTAGGAATACTCACCTTGTATGTTTTTCACTAAATGCGAATAACCAATAGCCTGCATGGCAGGCGCTTTGGCAGACACACCACTGTGCAGCAGTGCTTTGACTTCCTCCAGCCAACCCTTGTTCAGCCAATGATCAATACGTTGTTCTGCCAAATAATACATTTCTTCCCGCGGACGTGCCAGACCAAACCATTTTGCCGGAATCGCAGGTCTTGCTGGTTTTCGTCTTCTGAGTTCCGAAGCTTTTTTGCCGGTTAAAAGCCTTATTTCCAAAGCCCGGACCACACGTATACGATCAGCAGGATAGAGGGTAGCGGCTGTTTCCGGATCAAGACTTTTCAGTTGTTCAAACAGTCTTTTATTACCCTCGCTTTCGGCCCTTTGCTTTAATTGTTGACGTAAATCCGGGTCTGCCGGCGGAACCGGTGCTAAGCCATCTAAAAAAGAACGGATCCACAGTCCGGTGCCACCTACCAGAAAACAGGTTTTGATTTTAGTTTTTATTTGCAGGTAGGCAAGATCCGCCATATGGGTAAAATCTTCTGCTGTGACAGTCTGCTCAGGTTCTGCCACAGAAACCAGATGATGTTTTACTTGTCGAACCTGTTCGCATGTGGGTTTACCTGTGCCAATATCCAGTTTTTTATAGATTTGACGTGAATCCGCGGAAATGATTTCACCGTTTAAGTGCTGAGCCAATTGAATTGCCAAATTTGTTTTACCGGATGCAGTGGGTCCGACAATCGTGATAATGGGTAGATCAATTGCCGGTTGAGCGCTCATTTAACCGGCATAATTCCGTTTGAATATTTTATCCAGCTCATCCCAGGAAAGGCGAAAAATATAAGGTCTTCCGTGCGGACAGGTCGGCAATCCTTTCAGGGCTCGCATTTGTTTGATGAGTGCCAGCATGCTTTCCGGTTGCAGGCGTTCTCCGGCTTTCACAGCTGCTTTGCAGGCCATGCTCTGCAAAATTTTTTCTCTAAACTTGTTTTTATCCATCAGCTTACCGGTCTCAGCCAGCCACTCAATAACCTCATTGACAATGGCAATCAAATCTCCCTGCGGAAATTGATCCGGTTGGGTTTGAATGGTAAAAGTATTGCCGCCCAAAGGTGATATTTCCAAACCCATCTCAGAAAACAGTTCCCTTGCCTCAGTGAGCAATCCGGTTTGCGAAGGCTTAAGTTCAAACGTTAAAGGCAGCAATAAATTTTGCCGGGGCAAGTCCCGTGGCCATTGCAAAAAGGATTCATAAAGAATTCTTTCGTGAACAGCATGTTGATCCACCAGGAAAAAGCCTTGTTCATCTTGCACGGCAATATAGGTCCGGCCGACCTGACCAATGACACGCAATGCAACTTCCGCGGATGGTTCTTCCCCGATAGGGGCGCGATTAATCGCGCCCCTACCATCTATATATGTAGCAATCGATTCTTTCACCCGGTCTTGGGACCAACCCATTGGCAAGGATTGCGGAGAATAAGTAGGGGCGCGATTAATCGCGCCCCTACTTGGTTTTTCCTTAGATGTTGAAATATGCAATAAACTCGAGGGTTTACTGCCGGTCAGATCTCCTTGCTGCAGCACATTTTGGATAGTGGTATAAACCAAATTGTGAATACCATGTTCATCACGCAAACGCACTTCTCTTTTAGCAGGATGCACATTAACATCAACCAGATGATTAGGCATGGTGAAGAACAAATAGCAGATCGGAAAACGGCCTTCCGGTATTAGTGTCCTATAGGCTTGAATCACAGCATGCGCGATACCACGATGTTCAACCGGGCGTTGATTGATGAAAAAGCGCATGCCGAGCCTGGTATTGCGATGATCAGAGGGATTCGCAATTCGTCCTCGAATCCAAATCCCGCCTGCTTCCCTCTCCACTGGCAGCATATTTTGCGGTAAAGCACTTCCATACAGTGTTGCCAAGCGGTCGGATAATATTTTAGTAGGCGGACAATTAAAAAGTTCACGCCGGTCTACAATCAGTTTAAAACCAACACGTTTGTGCGCAATAGCGGCCAACTCTACGACTTGTACAATATGGGATTGTTCAGTGGAATGAGTTTTCATAAATTTGCGGCGGGCCGGAGTATTAAAAAAGAGATCTTCAACAACAATCGTAGTTCCGGCCGCGCAACCGGTTTCGCCTTTTGACGTGATCTTGCCGCCGGAGAGTTTCATGCGAAATCCCACCGATTTTTTTTCCGGCCGCGTTAAAATTTCCACCTGGGAGACCGCGGCAATGGATGGCAGGGCTTCCCCGCGAAAACCCAAAGTGTCAATATTTTCCAAATCTTCCGCTTTACTGATTTTACTGGTCGCGTGCCGGGAAAACGCCAATTGGGCATCCTCCACATTCATACCCTGGCCATCGTCAGTCACGCGTATACTTTGGAAACCGGCACTTTTAATTTCCACTTCAATTCTGGTCGCCTTGGCATCCAGGGCGTTTTCAAGCAACTCTTTAACCACCGCAGCCGGACGTTCCACCACCTCGCCGGCGGCAATCAGATTGGCAACCTGATCCGATAATATTTTAATATGTGTATTGGTCATAATGTCGTGTCCTTATCGTAGAGACGCCCAATTTGGGCGTCTCTCTTGATTTTCATGGTATTTTTATACCTTGTTTTTGGGATTGTGTCAATTTATGGGTGAATTGATAATGATTGATAATGATATTGTAGAGACGCCCAATTTGGGCGTCTCTACGTTTGGTGTCCTCACGTTTTTTTCGTCCCCCATCCCCGCGCCTCCTATGTTTTTTATTCAATTGGTATGACAGGAAAAAGAGGATTTTCTTGCAGGTTATTTTTAATTATCAGGATTGGGTTTTGAGGGAATATTATCTAGAGTCATGATTCATGAGCGTCCCGGAACATGCATTTGCTCCATTTATTGCCTTCTATCAACTTCCCATACATTGGCTGTTGAACTAGTGAAAAAGCGAACATTGATACTTCCAGGCCCGGAATTTTCGCGTTGAAATTGTTCATATAAAAAACCTCTTTCATAGTTTACTTTATTTCAAATAAACCATGGCCTCCATCTCAATCCGGCAGCTAGCTGGCAAGGCAGCTACCTGCACTACTGCCCGGGCAGGATACGGTGCCAAGAAAAATTCCTGGTATATTTTATTCATGTCCTGAAACTCTTTGAGATCAGTCATGTAAACCGTGACTTTTGCTGCCTGGGATTTCTGCGCCTGGCTGGCAATTAGTATTGCTTCCAGGTTACGGAATACCTGCTGGGTCTGTTCAACAATTCCCGGACCAACCAATTTAGCAGTAGTTGAATCCAATGGAATCTGGCCGGAAATAAACATCCACTCCCCGGCTTTTACTGCCTGGGAATAGGGCCCAATGGGCTGCGGCGCTTGATTAGTTAAAATAGGTATCATCTCTCCACCTCTTTAAAAATCATCTGGTAATTTAAATACTGTTTCTTTTATTGAAAAATCAACTGAAATATCTTCATCTGGATTTTGTGGTATGTAACTGAAATATATTTGTTCGGGTCTGAATCTATAATTCCGTTCCTCATTTCCTCTCACATTCACACTAAGTTGATCTGAAATCTTCGCATCTACAATTTCAAAAAGCTTGCATAGCAACGATTCATCTTCGTTGGACTTTTTCTTATTTAGAGCATCCACAACTTTTATTCTTTTTGAACTGTCCCTATAATGAAAACAGCCATTTCTAATCAGGTTATTGGCACGTCCAAATAATCTTCCGACCATCTTTTGCATTTTCTTTTTATCCATCCTGGGATAGCTTTTAATTTTATCTTTGCATTTATCACATAATTTTATTTTTTTACACTCATCACAAAGTATCTCTTTTTGATCTTTTCCAACAATCCTTTCACACTCTAACCATAAATTCCTGAAAGCATCTACCGAGGTAGTTGAATTATTCGCTAACCACAGGTAAAACAATTCTTCCTTTTTTTGACCCCATGTTTTTTCAATATCTGAAATATTTGTTAAAAAGATATAACGAGGATTTTTCGAATAACTCATTTCAATACCATGACGCATAGCTTTCCCTGGCTCGCTCTTTATTATGAACCGGATCGCTTTTATTTGAATAGGAAAAGATAATATAAACGAAACAGATTGCAGCCAATCTAACAGGTCGCCATCAATTATTTTTTGTGTTTCATCACTAGACTTGGCTTCAAAATCAAGATAAATTTGCAATACTCCATTTTGATTGTTTTGATTAGGTATTGTAATTATTACATTTCCATTTTTAAATATATGCTCAAAATTTGTTTTTAATCTCGTTTCTAAGTCAACCACAATTCTGTATTTATTCATACATCACCATTTTTAATTTGTCATTGCCTGTGCCCTCTGGGTACGAGGTGCATTTTACCGAAGCAATCTCAAAAACGAAAAATAGATGGCTTCTGCGCTGCACACAACATCAACTCCAAGGACCACTCTTGGCCCAGCTCGTTGGGGTAGGACCAGGGCCGACAGCCGCCTTCATAGGAAGTAGCAGGAAGTCCCTGAGACGCGAAAGCAGTTCCAGAAATTCAGGCACACCTTCTTCGAGACCGCTCCTGCGAACGAATGCTCTCCACTGGACCGATTTCACTTCGTCGCTGCTGAACTCATCCGTCAGGACCAACGGCGGCTCGCTTGGGATGTTGGTCTTGCGTCTCTTGAAGGTCGCTTGTATTGCCCGGACAAGGATATTGCCGTCGAAGGCGAAGTCCCGCGCCAGCACGTAAAGATCGTAGAAATCCTTCATTCGGCTGTTTGCAATACCCAACATGACCATGGCCTGAAATTTCTCGGCAACTACTGTTTCACGCGGGCAGGCCCGAATGCTTGGGACCGGGAAATCCAGAAGCGTGGGATAGCTGATCTTCTTGGCCTTGGGTGTGACTACGTCACCAAATCCCACATCGACCTGGATGGGAATTCGAGCCTTGCCAAGGAGTGCCGTTAGCGTGACGCGCTGTCCCGGGTATTCCTGTTCTTCACGGATGGGCATGGCATTCACGGTGTTGATATCGAATATCAGGCCGTCAGGTTCGACATCAATACCGCACAGGCTGCGGAATACTTCCGTAAGCCGCTCACTGGAATTGTCACCATAGCCAAGAAAGTCCATGTCCATTGTTGGCCTGTATGACTGTCCCGTCCAAACCATGAACAGCATGGCTCCCTTGAGTATGAAATCCCCGGCATACGAAGAGACGGAAAGGCGGTAGAGGAGCCTTTCCGTCGCATAACGCGTCCAAACAAAGTTCGGGTCGTCTCCGGTTTCGCGGATTATGTTGAGAAGCCGCTGGCGAACAGATGCCGCGACGTTCGATGGCTTGTCCTTGGTCATACGATTGCTTCCATGTACGGACGCATGGTCTTGGTCACCCGGCAGATCTTAGCATACTTCCATAGCTCATCAGTCGAGCGCTTTCGGCCACGCAAAAATTCTCTGAGCGCTTCGAGCGCAACGTCAAGCCCGATCTTGTTCCTGTACTTGAAGCAGTCTGCCACGGTCTTGGCGGGGTTGTAGATTCTGACCTGTACGCCTTCAATAGTGTGCTCATCGATACCGTCGGTAAGTGCCTTACCAGAGAAACGAACAATCCGTGTTTTGGGGTGCCTCGCTCGCGGACGCGCGGCCCTCCGGTTGAGAGCCATCCAGACTTTGTGAGGAGCCTGTGTTCCGATTTCGTGGAAACGAAGGGCGGAGAGCAAGCATATTACCCCCTTGGGAACAGCCTTTACCGCCTGCGCTAGTCCGTGGTAAGCTGTTACATCGGCATCCGGCAGACTATACAGCCCACGACCATCGCGCACGAGTTTTCCTTTAGCGCACATCTGCCGCAGGTACTCATGGTGAATCCCGTGTGAACGCACCTCGGCTGTGCTCAAAACACCTGTATTGCGAGCGAGTTCCAGTATCTGCCCTGTCTTTCCGCCGCTTTTTTTCATATGCGTAATTATATTCATTTTCTAATAAATGTCAATAGTTTAGCAAAAAGAAATTCGGTGGTGCTGGAGCATTCACTTTGCGTAACTATTCACACTTTTCCGGCCCTAAAATGTTGCACTTCTGCTTACAATTCGCCCTTCATCCAGTTTGGCGATATGCTTTTCAAATTCAAAATGATCAATGATTTCACGAGCGCGTTTGGAAAAACTCTTAATATAATGGCTGAGATTTTTTGTAATATTGGCAGGCTCACCCTTTAATTTATCAAATGTGAATTTGCTAATGTTATGGAATGATTGACTAGCAACCCGGTTTAAAACCGGTTCAAGATTCTTTACTTTACTGCTCTTGATGCTTTGGTATTTGGCCAGCACCTTTTCTTTGGTAGGTTCCAACACACAATCCAAACGCCTTAAAACCGTCATTGGCAGTATAACATCTTTGTATTTTGGTTCGGTCGGTAGGGACCCACGTAATAAATCCTCTACCTGCCATATAAAACTAACTTTTTCGTTAAAATTGTTCATTAAGGTAGGGAACAGGCATGCCTGTTCCCTACGGTCTATTCAAATTTGAGACAGCCAGACGGTCACGGATGATGTCGTTTTATACGCGCCAATTATTTGCGGTATCGGTTTTATCTGTAGGGAACGGTCGCGACCGTTCCCTACGAAACAATGATCATCCCCGACAATTCGCACGACACCGCTTATTTTGGTTGCTAGAGATTATAAAAGAGCGGCGCGGCGCGATTAATCACGCCCCTATAATTAAATATGTTTTACCATGTTGTTCGAAATAAAAGTCCGGCGCCTCCCGGCAACCAGGCTACGGACCATTCACAATCTTCGGATTCAACCAAATATCCCTCATCACCACTGATATAAATACTGTTTTCCAAGTAATAAGTTAATACCGTAGCTGCGGACCAGGCCACGAATAAACCACCGGCTTCCCACCAATCACTATTGATGGCTTGGCCCACACCAGGAACCATAGAGGCCATTCCAGTCCACAAAGCAGCCGTTCGATCACGCTGTTCGCGATAACTGCAATTGGTAGCATGCAGCATGGCATAGGTCATAATACCATTTCTTAAAACCAAGGCAGAATAATAAAACGGCAGCAGAGATTGATTCTCAGGTTGTCGTTTACGGGTAAATTCCAGTTGACCGACAGTTCCCCAGGACATCCCGGCAACAAACAAAAGCAACCCCCCTTGCAGATAATCCTCATTGATCATTTGTCCTACCCCGGGAAGCAGCGAGGAGGTCCCGATCCAAAACGCATCATTTTCCTTCTCACCGCGCTCCACAGCGGTTATTATGGCTTCCAAGGTCGCATAGCGTTTCAGGAGAAAGATGCTGCTTTCGTGCAATTCCCGCAGATTACTCAATTGCATAAACAAAAAGGACTCATGTTGTTGATTTTTCATCCCAGGATACGCAGGTTGATAAGTTTGTTCGGAATTTTGTGCCTTGACCAGATTGGTACTTAGCAAACTAATCATCAGGATTGATCCTACAAGTCTTAATCGCATGATATGCTCCTTAAAAAATAATTTCCTTCCGCAAAAACGGGTTTTGTCGCTTTTCATTTCCGATGCTCGTTTGGGGGCCATGCCCGGGAAATACCAATGTTTCCTCTGGCAGGGATAATAACTGTTTATGAATGCTGTGTAATATCGTCCGTATGTTCCCCCCCGGTATATCAGTTCTTCCAATGGATTCGCGAAACAAAGTGTCGCCGGAAAAAAGAAAGGATTCAATTCGAATACAAACAGATCCTGGAGAGTGGCCCGGAGTCTCAATAACTTCTACCGGCTCTCCTCCCAGCTGCAGCTCAAATCCCTGTTCCAGTACTTGATTCGCGTCCGGCGAGGTAATTTTTGTTCCAAACGTTTGTGAAAAATTCAAAGCCGGATCCAGTAACATCGGACGATCTTTACCATGAATAAACAATGGCGCCTGGGTCGCTTCCTGGAAAAATCTGTTACCGGCAATATGATCCGCATGACCATGCGTGTTTATTATGGCTTTTATTTCAAGGTCTTCCGATTGGATGGTTTGCAGGAGTCCCAGATCCGGAGCGCCCGGATCAATGATAATGGCATGTTTGGAATCGATCTCCCGGAAAAGATAGCAATTGGTTTCCAACCAACCCATTGGAAATACGCGAAGGATAAAACGATCCTGTTTAGGCATGGATTAGTAATCCCGAATAGCAGCATCAACCGTAACAAAGGCTTGCAAAACATTGTAAAATTCTAAAAGTTTAAACACATCTTCCACTTCCGGAATCATGGCTGCCAATTTCAAATCACCGCCATTCTGGCGCAGTTCCCTGAGTTCGCCGATGAAAATACCCCAGCCGGCACTACTGATGTAATCCACCTTTTCCAGATCAACGACCACTTTATAATGTTTATTCGTAAGCATATTTTCCAGAGTCCTGCTCAAATGACGCGAGGCATTCGTATCCACCAAACCTGCCACATGAATGACTGCTATATCCAAATTTGGACCGACCATGTCCACATGTATAGTCACATTGTCTTTCATAAGCAACCTCCTAACCCGGACAAGCCGGAACCAAAAATATTTGACAGGATTAACCGGATATACGGGATTTTAAATAAATCCTGTCAATTCTGTCAAAAGAAATTATTTGCGTGCTGATCGGCGAATAATTTTCTGCCATAAAAAGCACGAATTTGAGAAATAAGTTACTAATAGCAATATTCTATTACGCGGATATTTTTTCACTTTTTGCTTGGCCCTTGTTCAATTGTACTAATTGTTTCTGCCAATGTGAATAAGTACTTTTGAATTTTTCATAAACCATGGTATGCTGGCCCACTTCCTGTCGAAATACAGAAAGCATATTCACCCCTTCAGAAATAAGCGCTTCCAATTTTACCAGCAATTTATCCATTAGCAGGCTGTCCTGATTGGATTCGTTGTTCATTGTAGTAAGCTTATTTACAATTTTTTCTATTCCCTTGACCTCACGCACAATATGCATAAAAGTATCACCAGCTGCATAGACGACTTTGATGTTCTCTTCCAATTTATTGGTTGTGCGCATGGCTGAGATGGCATTATTGGTCCGGATTTCTATCTCTTGAATAAGATTTCCGATCTCTTCACTGGCATTTTTCGAGGATTCCGAGAGTGTACGGATTTCAGTGGCCACCACTGAGAAACCTCTGCCGGCATCACCGGCCCGGGCTGCTTCAATCCCGGCATTGAGTGCCAATAGTTCGGTTTTCCGGCTGATGTTACTGATCGTTGAGATAAATTGATTCACATGGCGCGACATTTCATTTAAGTCTTCAATGATTTTGGTTGAGGATCCCATGGTATTCTTCAGTTCACTTATAGCTCTAATTTCTTTGCCAACACTTTTGATTCCTTCGTGGGCCGTAGCGCTCGTCTCGAAAGCGTTTTTATATATCTCTTTGGTGGATGCTGTCATTCCCGAGGCTGAATTCACCAAGAAGTGATTGATTTTAATAATTTTCGTAATTTGTTTCAATGACTGAGCCATATTCTCATACAATTGGGTGGTTTTCGATTCTTTGGTGTTGAAGGCGTCCATTTTATCCATGCGAAGCGCGACGATATTGGCAATTTCTTTCTCCAGCCATTGATTAGAAGAAGCAACCTCATTTTTCAATCGAGTAATGGTTTCGTTTACCATATGTAATTCAATCTGCAATGATACTTGCATCTCGTCCCCATCAGGTCCCTTAAAGTTTTGTTGGGAAGCAGATCTTTTTATAAGATAAGCTATTTCACCAAGTGATTTATTATAAACAACATATAAATATATGTATACAAAAAGTGCTGCCATGGAGCCGGCCGGTATAATCGCCAACCAGATCTGCCGAAAAGTACCGGATACAATTGCTATAGTAAATCCTGTCATCACAGCAGAAAAAAACACCACTGCAGCCGGTCCCCAAAGTTTATTACTCGTCATCGGTAGTGGTTTCATTATGGATTTGAGTTTACCATATTCTGAATATGAAAACTGCTGGAAAATTATGCTCTATAAGGTTAATTTTTATTAAGCGATAGCTCTGCCAACCCCGGAAAGGGCGATAGTATTCTGGGTAACACACCCAATGATTTGGCGATCACTAAACCATAATTGGAAATCGGCACTTGTGCCTCCTGGGCGCGTAGTATTCGGGTGAGCACTTCACGGCGATTGGTCATGCAAGCCCCGCAATGCACAATAAAATTATAATCCTTCAGATCCTGTGGAAAATCGTGTCCCACACGATACTCAAAGTTGAGCTCTCCGCCTACATATTGAGTAAGCCAGCGCGGAATTTTAACCCGTCCGATATCTTCACCAATCGGATGATGAGAGCAGGACTCAAGAATCAAAACGCGGTTTCCCGGCTCCAGAGTATCAATAGCATGAGTGCCTTTCACAAAGGTTTCCAGATCACCTTTCCAACGAGCGAATAGCACTGAAAAACCTGTCAAGGGAATATCCGACGGCACACAGGCACTGACGTTAAGAATAGCCTGAGAATCAGTTACCACCAATTTAGGTGGCCGTTTGAGCTCGTTGAACAGCATATCCGCTAATTCCCGTTCCTTCACCACAATGGCTTTGGCATCACAATCAAGGACTTCTCGAATGGCTTGAACTTGCGGAAGAATTAAACGTCCTTGGGGTGCTTCCAAATCAAGGGGTACTGCCATAACCACCAGATCTCCAGGCCCTACTAAATCCGAGAGAATATCAGGACTGTTAAACAAAGCAGGCGGCGCAACCCGCACAATGGCCTGTCGTAGTTGGTCTAAGCCCAGTGTTTTTACGGCAGAAACCTGCACAGTTTCATTGCTGTTAGCTTGACTTGCCTCCAGGGCTGATGACGCCGGAGTCTGTATATCCATTTTATTAAAAATAGTAACAAAAGGCAGTTTTTTTCTTTTAAAGGTTTGCGCTAAATCCTGTTCAAATTGACCCCAAAACCAGTCTGTAACCAAAAAAGCAAGATCAACTCTGTCCAACGCTGCCTTAGTTTTGGCAATACGCTTCTCTCCTAAATCACCAACATCATCCAACCCGGCAGTATCTAAAAAAAGAACCGGACCCAAAGGTTTCAGCTCAATTGGTTTTTGCACCACATCCGTTGTGGTGCCCGGTGTATCCGAAACAATGGCTGCTTCTTGCTGGGTCAAAGCATTCAAGAGCCTTGATTTGCCAACATTTCTTCTGCCAAATATTCCAATATGTATTCGCATTCCTTTTGGTGTGTCTTGCATGCTGTTTCAATGCTCCTAAAAATCAGTATTTTTCAATATCATTTCTAATAATATGCTTTAAATATAAGGAAAAGAGAGCACGTGCCTGCAATTATAATATTTAGTAAATTCATTCTTTTAATACGTTTTGTGACCATAGTTATTTTTCCAAAGCCGGAATAATTCCAAACACTCTTTTTTCATGCATCCGGCAATTATTTGTATTTTAGATTTTCCATAATTTTTCATTTTTATATTTGAGATAGTCAATTCGCGAAAACCATGACGTTTTGCGTCGCTTATTTTAGCTCCATAAAATATTTTTTTAATCCCCGCCCAATGGATAGCACTAAAACACATTGGACATGGTTCACAGGTGGAATAAATAATTGCCCCTGAAAGATCAACAGTTTTTATTTTCCGACAGGCGCTGCGTATGGCTTGAATTTCAGCGTGTGCCGTAATATCAGTATTTTTCCAGACGTTATTGTGATTCAACGCGATTACTTTGCCTTTTAAAACCACACAAGCACCAAATGGCGTTTGTCCGAGCCTAATCCCCTTTTTAGCAATTTCAATAGCTTTACGCATGAAGTATGTCTGTAATGTTTCACTCCAGGTTTTTACACTTGGCGATTTTAATCTCATTGGTTTTCAACTTTTTTTTTTTAAAAATTCTAAAACATTCACTGCCTCCTGCAAAAATAGTTTATCACAGTCACCTTTTTTATTCCGGATTTTATTTTTGTAGCCGCAGGCCGAATTGCCTCACATTAAATGTTACAAGGCTGAAATGCCTATAGCCTAATGATATTTGTTGACTCATGAAGGATGTTAATAAACGTTTCTTTTTTTGTCATCCCTATGAATGACAACATAAAAAAACCGACCAATTGCTCAAGCTCCTGGCACGATAAGCTGCCACTTGACAAGCCTCTTGACCCGGCATTTCAGCAACCCCTTATTTATATTGTTCAGCATAATTAGAAAAACCACCGGAATTATGGGCAATTTGATCTCACGCTCCACGCTATCAGACCCCATGTTTAAAATTCTGAGAACACAGCACAGTTTCATGAGATTTACAGCTAACATATCTGTATTTGATATGCCTCAACCAGATTCTCAGCACAAGAAAGAGTTAATTCTGTCAATAATCATAGCTCCTCACAACCAGGAATATATATTCACGTTTTTTATTAAAGTTAGTTGAAATGTACACATTAATTCTGTTCTACTAATTAGAATAACAACAGTATATGTCCTTTACTGTTCCTGTAAACTCTCATGTAATAAGGCTATTTTTTACTCAGATTTTTTAAGTAATTAATAAATTGCGACTTTAATTTGTGTGTTCTGCATAGTGATTTAGACTTTATCTTGAGCTCTAACATCTGATCCTTTACTTTCATTTTGTGATTAATTTCTCAGCCTTCATACTTATTCCCCTGAACATTTAAATAGTTTCTCCAAACAGAGTAACACAATAATATATGCCAACAGCGCGGCCTGAATTGGACCCAACCCCCACCGGTTTACGGATCCACTCACCGAGGTATCCCGCGTTGCAACAATATCTGATAGGCAATCCATCTATCCCCTTCGGAATAATAAACTGCCAGTGCGGCACCAGCCGGCTGTGATCGTCTATGGTTGCCAGCAGATACGTCTTCTTCCGCCTCCTGTTTTTCTCCACCTGCGCGGTCCATACATGGCTTCGGATTGCTACAAATCATTTGGATTCTCTGCCTCAAACCGCCTCTGATCCACTGCGGACGGCAACGCTGGCTTCATCTTTTCGGCTCAATGCAAAAAACAGTACAGCGGGCTTTCCGCTAACTCCTCTTCTTTCGCGATTTCGCGCTTTTGCAGTTCCAGGCGTAACCGCGGTATGGAAGCGCGCGGCATCTCGGCTCTCATCAGCAAAATCCCTTCCCCCAATTCGCTCCCCAGTACCCGCTTTGCCCGCGGTCCTCACGCACCTGCGGATACAACGACTTCAGCTTTCGCCCTCCGGCCAGATAACGGTGCTGCCAATGCTTGATTGTGCTTTTCGAAATCCGCGTTCGGTATGTCCCGGGTATTTTATACCTCTGCTCAGACTTCTCCCGCAAAAGCCGCTCCTGCCTCCCTTAGTCCGGCTCGTTCCCACTCACAAACTCCGAAATAACTCCGAACCGGAACACTGCCACCTGCTTTTTCGCTTCTTCGTCCATCTTTTGCCTCCTGGTTTAGTTTTTTACTGCTCCCAGGGAGGCCATCACGTCTGATTATAATGACACTCGTAGGTTGGCTGGTGGCTGGCATTCATTTATCAACACCATCACAGTCTGGACTTTCCAAGGAGTCTTTTTCCCAGATTTTTTGAATCAATGCCAGCCACTGCCGGTTTGGCACTTTGGGCGGCATAAACCTATAAACTTCATTTCACCACCGCATTGGGGACAGATTAGCGGATTGCCAACAGCGGCATCGCTAAAGCATTCTCCATGCTTTTTTCAGGATGTCACAAATGAGTTATTTTATTCTGAAAAGTTCAGGAGGAAAATCAAAACATTTGTAACAGGTCAGTGAAGTGCTGTGTTTTGTCAAATAACCCGGAAACATAATCCGGATAAACCGGAACTAAAAAGGTATATTCACCGCAGAGGACGACACATGGATTGTTCTATGTAGAGACGCGA
>JAGLMY010000284.1 GCA_023139775.1 bacterium | reverse complement strand
GTGCGCCACGAAGGAGCGCGGGGAGGTGTGAATATGCAGTAAATAACTCTCTTGCGAATCCATGCTGTGCATGAGATGGAGGAAGGCCCTTCGGAGCCGTCTTGCAGGGGATGGCTTCAAACCACCTCAAGCTGCTGTGGTCAAGAGCCATGGTGGTGAGCGTTGAGGGAAAAGGTTCCGCTAGACGGAATCAGGTAAAGGTCGGGGAGACGAACACCAGTGAACCGCTGATAAAGTGTCGAAAGCGTAGGAACGTCATCAAAACCAAGGGGGAGTCGTTAACTTGGGATAAGTCCGGAAGAAACCTGTTTACTGACCGGATGGTGACCGGTATGGAGGCGGCGTGAACTCGACATAGGCTTATGCACGGAACGTGGGAACCTGTCGCCCTGATGCAAAGGGAGAAGCTCAAGCGGAGGACCCGCAAGAGCCGGAGTACCGAGGCAGGGCACAGGGACGGACCGGAGTGTAGTAGTGATGAAGCTTCTGTAATGGGAGTGGAGCGAAGGTCTCCGGGTCATCCGGCTTTTAAGATTGGTCAACCAGAAATGGGAGGAGTCAGTGGAAAAAGCGAAGCCATTTGCAATACCCAAACGGACAGTCTGGGATGCGTATAAGAAGGTGAAAGCAAACCAAGGTGCGGCCGGGATTGATGGGGTGTCCATTTCGGATTTTGAAAAGGAGTTGAAAAACAACCTTTACAAACTTTGGAATCGTATGTCCTCAGGCTCATACTTTCCGCCGGCGGTAAAGGCAGTGCCGATACCGAAGAAAAACGGGGGGATGAGAATTCTGGGAGTACCGACGGTTGCGGATAGAGTCGCCCAGATGGTAGTCAAAGGCGTGCTGGAACCGATAGTGGAACCACAATTCCACAAAGATTCCTACGGCTACCGTCCTGGAAAATCAGCGCATGAAGCGCTTGCGGAAACACGCAAACGCTGCTGGCGTTATGACTGGTTATTGGAGTTTGACATTCGGGGGTTATTTGACAATATCGATCATGAGCTGTTAATGCGTGCAGTACAAAAGCACACGGACTGTAAGTGGGTCATTTTGTATATAGAGCGATGGCTCACGGCACCGATGCAAACTACGGAAAGCGGACAGGTAGAACGGAAGAAAGGGACTCCGCAAGGAGGGGTAATCAGTCCCTTGCTGGCGAATCTTTTTCTACACTACGTGTTTGACAAGTGGATGGGCAGGAATAGTCCACAAACGCCGTGGGCGCGTTATGCAGATGATGGACTGGTACATTGCCACAGCCGGGAAGAAGCAGAGCAGCTGCGGGAACGCCTGAAAGAGCGTTTCGCGAAATGCGGACTTGAATTGCATCCTGACAAGACGAAGATCGTCTACTGCCAGGATGATGACCGGAAAGGGCGACATGAAGAGATATCCTTCGATTTTTTGGGATATACTTTCCGTCCACGAAGGGCGAAAAACTGGCGAGGAAAATATTTTGTCAGTTTCTTGCCTGCCATCAGTAACAAGGCCGCGAAAGCATTGCGAAGCAAAATTCACGACTGGAGAATACACCTAAAATCGGACAAGTCGATAGAGGATATCTCGCGGATGTTTAATCCGGTTATCCGGGGGTGGATTAATTACTATGGACGGTTCTATAAATCACAATTATATGCAGTGCTCAGACATCTGAATAGGGCACTTGTCCTTTGGGTACGCAGGAAATACAAACGGTATAAACATCAACGGAAAGCGGAACACTGGCTTGGACGGCTGGCAAAGCGCGAGCCGCAACTGTTTACGCACTGGCAGATGGGGATTATACCGACGGCTGGATGATGGGAGCCGGATGAGCCGAGAGGTTCACGTCCGGTTCTGAGAGAGCGCAGAGGTGAAATTCCTTTGCGCTACTCACCTCGTGATACTAAGTAGAAGCCCGGCAGAAGCCCAAGCAGCGCTGGAAGCAGTGAAAGAATGGACGGCGCAAGCCGGACTACAACTGCATCCGGAAAAGACCCGAGTGGTGAGGACAGATGAAGCAGGATTTGACTTTCTAGGATACTGCTTCTTTCGAGGCAAAAGATGGCCGCGGAAAAAGAGTCTAAAGAAATTCAAAGACAGCATTCGGGAGAAGACCAAACGCACAAATGGGATAAGTCTGAAAGCATGCATCAAGGAACTAAATCGGACACTGATAGGATGGTATGGATATTTCAAACACAGCAGCAGACTGACATTCATCATGCTGGACGGATGGATACGTATGAGGCTGCGAAGTATCTTGCGAAAGCGCCGAGGAAGTAAAGGGCGCGGAAGTGGAACCGATCATCGGCGCTGGCCAAACAAATACTTTCAGGAACGCGGGTTGTTCTCGCTTGTCGCAGCCCATGTTCTGGCGTGTCGATCCTCGTGAGAGGAAACCACCGACTGGAGAGCCGGATGCGGGAAATCCGCACGTCCGGTTCGGAGGGAGGGGGCGAAAGCTTCCTACCCCTATCAGCGACTTTATCAGTATAATTAGTCCTGGACCCCGGCTTTCGCCGGGGTGACGAAATGAGTCTGCATTTGTATGAATTTGTTTTTCCTCAACAAGAACTGATTAGTGATAAATTATCAGGAGGAATCTTCATGAAAAAATATTATTTACGTATATCTGTTTTTGTCATGCTTTTTATCCTGCTTTATGCATTATCCCAGGCCGGATGGGTGCAAATTGGCGGCAGCCTGAATATTGATTCAAATGAAACAGCAGTGTCTTCCTCAATTGACTCCTACAATGCCACTCCCTATGTTGCCTGGCTGGAAGATAATGGTGGTCAAGAGGATATTTATGTGAAGTATTTTAACTCGACAAGTGGGGTGTGGGTTCCAGTCGGATCGAGTGTGGATACATCACTGTATGCAGTAGAGCCGGAAATTGCAATGTATAATGCAACTCCGTTTGTTGTGTTTCGAGAATCCGGCTTGGGGTATGTCAAATATTTTAATGGAAATACTTGGACACAACTAGGTAGTGAGTTCAATGTGGATTCTAATGAAACCGTTGTAAGGCCGCGGATGGTTTTATTAGGCAATACACCCTATGTAACTTGGCGCGAACAAGATCCTAATCACAATCAAATCCGAGTTAAGCATTATTCCGGCTCTTGGGTGTCTGATGGAGGGAGTTTAAATAGTGATGTGAATAGAGAAGGCGCTGGGACCTCCATTACACTTTACAATGGAACTCCATATGTTGCCATGATTGAGCGGTATCCGACAAATGTTCGTACTGTTAATGTTAAACGTTTAGAAGGGAGTAGCTGGGTGCAACTGGGTACAGGTTTAAATGTTGATCCAACTAAATCTGCTTTAATAACGAAACTAAATATCGATTTTGCGAATAATACACCGTATGTGTGTTGGTATGAATCAGGAATCAGTGTCATGCAGATTTATGTAAAGCATTACAATGGCAGCACCTGGATACAGGATGGCGGGAGTCTTAATGTGGATACCAATCAAGGAGCTTCATATCCGCATATGGCTATTTCCGGAACAATACCATATGTTACCTGGGCAGAAGCCGGTCAAATTTATGTCAAATATTACAATGGCAGTGATTGGAATCAATTGGGAAGCAGTTTGAATATTGATGTCAATCAGACAGCAAATAAACCGGGTATTGCCATGCTGAATGGCACTCCCTATGTTTGTTGGGAAGAAGACGGGAATATTTATGTCAAATACTATGATCCTTCCTTTGCTATTCAAACCTATGCCATCACACCTAACTATGCCTGGTTGGATCAGATTGTATCTGTGACCATCCTGGCAGATCCGCTGGATACACCTATTTCAATCAAGCTCAGCCGGGCCGGCTTTTCAGATATTATTGCCAATAATGTGAATGTGATTAGTTCAAGCAAAGTAACCTGTGATTTTAATCTATCCGGCTGTGCTCCGGGCGTTTATGACCTCCAGATTGGAACGACCAATGGGACAGGGCTTAAAGCTAAAGGGTTCACGGTGATGGAACAACTGTCTCCACCGATTGCCTGGGTAGTAACCGATATGGGTCAAGCAGGCGTTCCTGCTCCTGGTAATGATCCGTGGCGGGGAATAACTGTACTTGACACTGATCAGGATGGTTTACAGGAAGTCTATGCTGCCGGATTTATTAACCGGATAGGGAAGTATATGAAAACCGGATCAGCCTGGAATGTCTCAAGTCTTCCGGACGGAGCTTTGTCGGAGTATTATACGGATGTTGTAGCTGATGACAATGATTTGGATGAGAAAGTAGAACTTTACGCTGCGACTTGGGATAATCACGTGTATCAGTATCACGCACCAGGATGGAGCAAGGATAATATGAGTAGTCTGGGTGATCTGCCGGACAAAGTTTACAGTCTGGCTTTGGGTGATGGGGACAATGATGATTATAAAGAGGTCTATGCAGCGTGTGGCGACGGGCATGTATATCAATTTAAAAAAGCAGGGAATTGGGCAAGGGTCGATGTGGGCAGCAGTACTGGAGCCATGTACGATGTTGCGGTCGGTGACGGCAACAATGATGGACAGCATGAAGTGTATGCTGCCAATCAGGATAACAAGGTGTATCAATTTAAATATAATGGCAGCAGCTTTGTTAAGACTGAAGTGGGAGCCAGTGACGCGGATATAAGAGCAATTGCCGTAGGCGAGGGTGATCGGGATGGTAATAAAGAAGTGTATGCGGTGAATGCAGATGGCAAACTCTATCAATATTCTTGGTCAGGAATATTTTGGGATGTGGAGCTGGTAAATACCATACAGGCTTATGCTGTGGTAGTCGGTGATGCTGACAATAACGGATTGCAAGAACTCTACTGCGCCAGTGGTAATGGTCATGTATACCAAATAATAAAAAGCGGCGGGGTGTGGCAGTCGCAGGATTTGGGTCAAGCTGCGAGTCCCTTATACAATCTTGAACTTGGAAACGGTGAAGCGAAGAATAAATTTGCCGTGTATGTTATTGGTGAAGACAGTCATGTCTATCAATTCAAACCTATTAGCTTTGAACCTACGCCAACCACGACTACTACACCCACAATAACACCGACACCTACTCCAAGACCCACAGCTTTAGCCGGGTTTGACGGGCGCATTATATCCAAAAAGCATATCTACGCTGCGCCCAATCCCATAAGAGGCCATATAGCCAATATCGTGATTTTTACTCAGCAAGCGGCGGAAGTCAGCGTGAAGCTGTTCACCACGAGCAATCAGGAAGTATTGTCATTCAGAAGGCATTATGGAAGTGCCGGAAAGCATACGGAAAAGGTTAATATGAGCAATCTGGCCAATGGAGTATATTTGCTTTTGGTAAAAGCCGGAAACGCGGACGGCGTGGAAGAACGGGTGATTAAAAAAATCGCCTTGGTTAAATAGCGGCTATTGCTCCAAATTTAAAGGAGTTAAGCTGGCATATTTGTTGTTTTGGTGATATAGTTATAATTACATTTACAGATGGATGAAAAGTCGAAAAAAAGGGAGAAGTAAGATAAAGAAGGATTAAACAAAATTAATGCAGGGGGGGTATCCCTCCTTTTTTTTTGGGATAAAGAAATTCGAGGTTTTTTTGCAGTAATATTCGATGTTGGCCGCGAGTTATTTTGAAAGTTTTACGAAAGCCATAAGCACTGGCAGCATTGGATTTTTCGAGCTTGATTGGAAGCAAATCTTGTGTCATTATAGTACCATAGCATGGTTAAGTTTCCCCGGGGTGTAGGGTGACTGATTTTACCATAACCATTGAGTTTTTTTTATTTTTAGGTGGAATGCTATTTAGGTTACAGGGAAGGATATAATTGTGGAAAACAAAATATCTTTTTCAGGCAAGTTGGCGGTTTTTATTATTTTGCTGGTAACCATAATAGTCGGTGTGCTTTCATTTCTTTTCTTCAAATATCTAATTTATTCCGTTAAAGACTCTTTCTTTGGAGTTTCTTCCGGAGTTGCCTACTATATTCTAAAAAGTCATGATATTTCCGGAGCTATTGCCAATAATACAATTAAGCGGATCGAGAAAAAAATATCGGCTGATCTTGAATTGCAGGAAGAAATTTTATATGTAGCGTTGATTAGTAGTGAGGGCGAAGTCATTATGGATACCACCGGCGGAGATGTGGAAAAAATCTACCGGGAAGACAAAAAACATGAATGGATTGTTAAAGGTGATAAAAGTCACTCGTTTTTTTTAAGGAAGGTAGAGCTTCGGAATAAAGTTTTTGATATTGCCAATATTAGTTTACCCATTTACTACAAAGGGAAGGTGTGGGGCGTGGGGGTAGTGGGGATTGCCGCTACCTATTTTTTCAAGGAAGCCTTGCCGCGCGCCACGGTTTTTATCTTGATTTTATTCGTGGTTTTCCTTTCCAGCGCGGTAATCAGCCTGATTATTCTGGTGCATTATTTATTCAGGCCGGTCAGAAAACTTATTGAAGGCGCGGAAGGGATTTTTGAGCAAAATTTCGATACCGAGATTCCTGTTTACGGCAATGATGAAATCGGGCAATTAGCCATGACGTTTAATCGTCTGATCAGTTATTTAAAGGATTTTATTTCCCGCTTGCAAGAACAGTGCATGCTGGACCCTTTGACCAATTGTTACCGGGAAAGTTTTTTTCACCGTCAATTGAATATTGAGTTGGAGCGTTCGCAACGCTTTCAGGACCCCATATGCATAGGATGGTTTGAAATATATGACTTTTCCAGTCTGGTGGATAAGTACGGACAAATTATCGAGGAAAAAACCATCAAAACATTTTCCGATATCCTTAAAAAGGCAACCCGCCATATTGATGTTTTGGCGCATATTAAAAATCATCGTTTTGGTCTGATTTTGCCCAAAACCAATTACGATGGTGCTATGGTAGTTGTTGGGCGCCTGCGGGATTTGGCTGCCGGGATTTCTTTGACTGATGAGTTGGGAAAGCCCTTGGGACCATTGCAGTTTAGTTATGGTATGTCATGTTATGCTGCTGAAAAAAACGCTGCTAAACCCGAGCCTGAGACGGTTTTGAAACAGGCCGATGAAGCATTGCGCCAATCACAAAGCAGCGGTCCCAATCAAGGTATGATTATGGATTTGAATTTTTGATTACAGGAATATAAATGGAGGATGTTTATGAAAAATATATTTTTTATTTTTGCAGCCGTTTTTTTTCTTTTAGCAATTGGCGGGAACGCCCAGGCGGATTGGCTTGGATTAATGGATAGTGGCACACCAATTGACCTGCCAAATGCCGATGCGGAGGCAATGGATATTGCTTTTGATCAAAATAATAACGGTATATGTGTTACCACCCAGCAGACCACCGCGTTTTATAATTTGCTAGTTAACCGCCAATCTTATGGTAGTGATACCTGGTCAAACAATGACACTCCGGTTGATATAATAACCGGGGTTATAGGAAGCACCAAATATCCGGATTTGGATATTCGCGCTTCAGGTATCGGAATGTGTGTCTACTCCAAGAGGAACAATACGACTGGTTACGAAAGAATATTTGGTGGTTTTTATAATAGCAATTTTACAATTGTAAATAATTCAATCCCCTTAGATCCTATAATTTTTTCTGAGTATGATGCAACTCAGCCCACAGTAGCAGTGGTGAATGATAATTTAATTATTCTTAACTATCTCAAATCAGATGCTGGTGGTGTTCGTGTTGTTGCCACCAAATGGGAGAACAATACTGCGACGTATTGGACCGCTTCAGGCTGGAACACCACAGGTTCTGCATTGGCAGTGGATGGCAAGGAAGGGGCGAATAGTTCGCGTCCCCATTTGGCAACCAGTGATCTGGGAGAGGTTTTTGGCGTGTTTGTAAAACAAGGAGCGCTCAATAAAATTTGTTCTTCAAAATACAGCAATGGCCAGTGGTATATCTGGAGTGTTGGAGGCTGGAATATTATGGGATCAACCATAAATTCCGAAGCTATAAGTTCCAATAACAGTAGTCATAATACCGCCAATCCCCGTTTGGCTCCGCTTTCCAACGGCCGAATGATATGCGTCTATGAATTAATTGAGAAAGCAACCGGGAACTCACGTATAAACTACTCGATTTACAATGGTCAACAATGGCTGCCCGGAGTAAACACCCAGCATGTCGATGTTGCCGGTAATACGGTGTTGGCTGCTTCTCCGGATATCGCGGTCAGTCCCCAAGGCAAAGTTATATGCGTCTATGCCAAGGGCAATACTGCCAATTCAACCCAACATGTTTACGCGGTGGAGTGGGACGGCGCCAACTGGCTGCCCATGAACAATAATCAATGGATTGATGCCCAGGGAAACTCGATTACCGTAATTACTCCCAAGATTGAATTTGATCAATTGGGTAATGCGATCTGTGTATTTCAGCAATATCTCGAATCAGAGGATAAAACGAGAACCTACGCGAATTATTTCCAGGGTCCGCCGTTTGTTTCCTCAATAACTCCGGATAATGGCAGGAATAATGATTGGGTAACAATTACTGTAGCAGGATATAATTTTGCCGGCGGGAGCACAACAGCCCAGCGAATTTCCGCCCGGCTGACCAGAGCCGGCCAGCCGGCCATTTTTGGTGAGAACATTCAAGTGGCATCTCCAACCTTGAACTTTTTTACTGCCAGTCAATTTACCGTGGAATTCAATCTGGACGGCGCCCAGGTCGGGGATTGGGATTTGGAAGTTCGAAATCCTGACGGGCAGAATTTCACTCTCCCAAGTTTATTCGGCATTACCTGGCCGGATTTGAGTCAGGCAAATGTATATCCTAATCCCATCCGGCCGGGTAGCGGCGGGAGTCAAGCTGCTCGGAATTTGCGGTTTTTTGATTTGACCAGCGCAGTGACTATACGTATTTTTACTTTAAAAGGGGAGTTAATACAAACCCTGACCAAAGATGACCGTCAGCTTTATTTGGATTGGGATTTGAGGAATCAAACCGGCCGTACAGTAGCGCCCGGAGTTTATTTGTACCGGATCGAATCTTCGGAAGGCAGTATAATAAAAGGTAAGTTTATGGTTATCCGTTAGTTGGTTTTTATTGCGGAAAGGTTGTTTTCTGAAAGGGTTGTCATACCCGAACGGTTTTATCCCCGATAAAAACATTCGGGGACGTATCCAGTGACTTTTAAGCCTTTGAAAATCAGAGCCGCTGGATTCCCGCTAAAACCATGCGGGAATGACCATAACTCCAGTAATAAGAAAGAATTTTTTTTGACAGAATTAACAGGATATACGGGATTTTAAATAAATCCTGTCAATCCTGTTATTCTGTCAAATATCTTTGGTTCCGGCTTGTCCGGGTTAGGGGGAGTAAATATGAAGCCTAAAATAAATACCCGGCGCATGGGTGGCAACGTGAAAGTTATATTGTTGGTAGGGTATGTTCTTTTTGCCCTGGCAGGAGAAGGCAGGGCAACCTTTTTTACCAGCGATGAAACCGGCACAACTGCTGCTGTTTTTTTGAAAGAACCTATCGGGGCCCGCAGTATCGGTATGGGACGGGCTTTCACTGCTGTGGCTGACGGACCGGAAGCAATCTGGTGGAATCCGGCGGGTATGCTTACGAATCCGCGCAGCGAACTCTTGCTGGAAAACAGCATCTGGATGAATGAGTTCCTCTTTAATACTTTAGCTGGAATGTTTCTCTTAGATGAAGGAAATATTCTTGGTTTAATGATTAATCAGCTGATTTTTAATACTCCTATGCCGGGTTATGATAATTTAGGAAATCCGACAGAGAACGTAAAATTTATGGAGATGGCATTCTCTGCCAGTTATGCTACCGATGTTTTCGAAATCCCTTTTGGCATTAACTTCAAGCTTATTTCTTCAACTCTGGCTGATGTTTCAGCGCTGTCTTTGGCAGGTGACGTTGGAGTTTTACAAGGATTTTTTAAAAACGATCTTAAGGTAGGATTAAGCATTAAAAATTTTGGCGCCAAATTGCAGTGGCTGGATGAAGGGTTTTCCCTTCCTTTTGCAGGGCATTTGGGAGTTGCCTATCAATTACTGGAAAAGGACTTGACCATGGCTTTGGATGTCCAGGCTCCTTTTGACCAACCTCCGCACTACCATTTGGGCGTTGAACTGGCACGCAGTCTGGGTTTGGTTATGAAATTCGCGATCAGAGTTGGTTATCACACTGATTGGAAGGGCTACACAGATACCTTAAATGGACTTAACGCGGGTTTTGGCTGGGAATGGCGGATTAACAATCGTGTTCTAGTCCGGACCGGGCGAATGGTTGGTTACAAGCAGAAATTGTTTTTGCTGCTGGGGCTGGATTATGCCTGGACCCCCAATGATCAATTAGAGCCGAGTCATCGTTTAAGCTTGAAAATAGGGTTTTAATTTGGAACCTGGCAATGAAATTAACAGTCTAATCATTGTATAGGTCTGGTCCGGAAAAAAAGCGTGTAAATGTATATGGGTATTTCCCAGAACGTTTATATGAGTATTTTTATTCAACTTAGATCAAATTCCCGACACTTCAGTGCGGGATAATTTAATTAAGGAGAGAGATTGACCTATGCCGCAACCAGCCAATAGAAGCAATCGGAGAAGACAGTTTATAGTAGCAAAAGGTTTTCAACATAGAATTATTTGGCATTTTATAGGTGTTGTAATTATCAGCATTTTATTTTCTCACGCAATTTCTTTGGGTTATTTGAAATTAAGGGAAATAACCCAGTCTTCCGGCCGGGATTTTATTTATCTGGCCGGCAATGCGCAGGAAACCCTGGCTTTTTCAAGTTTGCTGGATGTTTTGTGGTTGCCGCTGCTTATATCAGCTTTAGTGGGTATCTTAATAATAGTAATTTTTGGCCTTCTTTATTCCCATCGAATAGCCGGACCGCTTTTTAATTTAAAACGAAACATGCGTCAAGTCGGTGAAGGAGATCTTAACGCCTGCATGCAAATAAGGAAAAATGACGAGCTGCATGATGTTGAAGTAGCTTTTAATCAAATGGTAAAAGGATTGAAAAATCGTTTTGGAGAAAAAAAAAAACAAGTAAGGAAATAGGAAAAAATGTTGAAAATCGGCCGAGTATTGATTATAAGCTGTTTTGCCATAAGCTGTTTCTCGCCGCTTTTAGCGTTTGAGAGAAGAATTGGCGCTCGTCCCATGGGCATGGGCGATGCTTTTTCGGCGTTGGCTGATGATATGAATGCTATGAATTACAACCCAGCCGGTCTGGCGGTGGGAAAAAATATTGAATTTTCATTAGAGTACGCTAATCTTTATCCGGGTTTGGATGACGGCAATGTTTATGAAAATCATCTGGTTTATACCCAGTCGCTTTATGACAGCGGCGGTTTTGGCTTGGCTTGGAATAACCGGACAGTCTCAAATCTTTACAATGAAAACGAGATTTTATTTGGTTATGCGATTCGTCCCTCTAAATCCCTGCCTTTTTGGATCGGATTAACTACTAAACTTTTTTATCTTAGTTATTTCGAAGAAAACAGCCGGGATGCCAATTCATATTTTGCGGATGGTTTTGAAAAATTTCAATTTGCGCTTGATGTTGGCGCTATTTTTCAAATTCTGCCTGAAAGTAAAACTTTCCCTGAACTGCGAGCGGGATTTTCTTTATTAAATGTAAATCAACCTGATTTAGGACTGCGCGCGGAATCACTTCAGCCCATGGAAATTCGCATAGGAACCAGCGCGGTGTACGGCGAATGGGACGGCGCTCTGGATCTGGTTTTTACTGATTCCCAGCTTCAGATTCATGCGGGCGCAGAAAAATGGTTTTTCAATCGGATGTGGGGCACACGGATGGGTGTGATGGTTGGCGAGGGAACCGGGCTGACCTGGACCATGGGCGGCAGTTGTGCTTTTGCGTTGTCTTTACTGCAAATGCGCCTGAATTATGCTTTTAATTATTCGCTCGGTGGTATTCAAAAAACTGCGGGTATTCATCGTGTTTCTCTTGATTTTTTACATACACTTCCGACTAAGGAAGATTTAAAACGCCGGGCTAAAGAGCGCCGGGAGAGGGAAAAGATAGAGTTTGCCAATAACAAGCAAAGCGCGTTTGAACTTTTTTCAAGAACGAAAAGCCGGGTGGTTAATTTAGAGAACAAACCAATCTATCGCGTTCACCCTGGACCCATTGATCGGTTTAAAGCAGATATGCAAAGCGCTATGAATTTTATGGGTGATTTGAAATATAAACAGGCAATACAGATTTTAAACGCGGTCAATAAAGGTATTGAAGAATTAGAGCAAAAGTATAGCCGGGAAGCAGAGAACAGGATTGAAGAAGAAAAAAAGCAAAAGACTATAAAACAGGCCCGGATCGCCAGACATAAAAAATTGGTTAGATTGGTAAAAGCGTATTTGATGAAAAAAATATTGCTTTATGCTTCAACTCGTCAAAAAATCAAGCAATTGCGAATCAGTGAAGATAAAAAATACGATTCTGAGTTATATGCCGCGGAACAAATAATTTATAAATGCCGGGAAAAAATTGTGGTGCAAAGGGATATTCGCGGATTTTTACGTGAATTGAAAAAAGCTGTGAACATGGTTGCAGTGGTTAAAAAGAAATTGGGAGAGGATCAGTTGAGAGGAAGTCAATGAGGCAATGTTTGTTGGTAGTTTTTTCAATAACGCTCTTTTTGTCGCTGCTAATAGGTCAAAATGCAATTGCTGCGAAGACGAAGACAATAACACCAACCAACACGCCGACTTCAACAGATACGCCGACCTCGACCGACACACCAACCCATACCATAACACCAACCGGTACGCCTACTAATACGCCGACCGGTACGCCTACTGG
>JAGLMY010000283.1 GCA_023139775.1 bacterium | reverse complement strand
AGAGCATTCGGGGATGACAGGGTAGAGGCTGCATTCGGGGATGGCAAACAAAAAAACGCATGACTGACATGTTACAGAGCGCAAAGAATTTCTTTTGACAGGATAACAGGATTGAAAGGATTTATTTAAAATCCCGTATATTCTGTTAATCCTGTCAAATATCTTTGATTCCGGCTTGTCCGGGTTGGGAAATAATGTATTTTATTATGGAGGAAGTGCGGTGAATACCATCCCACTTAAGTATTTAGAATTATTGGCATGCCCGAAGTGCTTCGGCACCCTACAACCGCACCAGGATGATTTAGTGTGTAAGAAATGTCAGCGCACCTATCCGGTAGTTGACGGGATTCCAATTCTGCTGGTAAAAGAGGATTTGGATGCTTCCACCCAAACGTCTGCAAACAGTTGGGACCAGTTTTGGGATCACTGGGGCATGCACAAAGAGGGTGAGGTGGAAAAACACCCTTATTATTCCAAAGTACTCGAGCATATACGTGCCCATGGTCCGGAAGGCGACTGGGGTGTGTTTTTGGAATTGGGTTGTGGAAACGGAGCGCTTTCCTTGGGAGTGGCCAAATCCAGGCAAGTACCGGTAGTGGGAATTGATTTTAGTCTGGGCGCGTGCCGGGGAGCGAAAAAATATTTTGAACAGGAAGGTGTAGACGGGTTTTTTGTGGTGGGTGATATCCAGCGCCTGCCATTTAAGGAAAAAGTGTTTGGCTATATTTTTGCCGGCGGATCGTTGGAACATTTCACGGATACTTCTGTTGGTGTTAACGAAGCATACCGTGTCTGTCAAGAGGAGGGAAAAATATACGCTTCAGTTCCGGGAATTACCTTAACCACTTTAACTGTCTATCAGACCTGGGGCAATATTCCGGAATTGCCGTTGCTTCGGCCGCTGGCCGAATGGTTTCACATCAAGGTATTGAAATCCAGGCATATGAAATACGGTTATGAAAAATCATTTACACATAAAGGTTTTGCCAAATATTTTGCCCGGGCCGGGTTTGGTGATTTTCGTTTTGGCCTGTTTGATTATAATCGTGAGATGCATTTATTACCCTTTGCCTGGATGAAGAAAACAGCCAATTGGATTTTAAGTATCCCGTTGTTCTGGCCTATGTTTTACCTGGACGCCAAACGTGACTAAAGGACTTGAGTGTGACCATGCAAAATAGTATTTCCAAAAAATATCTGGAGCTGCTGGCATGTCCGTATTGTCAATCCGCATTGGCAGAACAGGAAAGCCACTTACAGTGTGCCGGCTGTTCGCGCGCATTCCCTGTCAAGGAAGGGATTCCGTTGCTCATGCCCATGGAAGACATGTCGGAAATCGATAAGCAGTCTTTGAAAAATTGGAACCAGTCGTGGCAAGCACGGGTGCTCCCACCTACCGGCGACATAGAAGCTGATCCGGCATTTGCCGATGCGTTGCAACATATCCGGGAGCACGCACCAAAAGGTGCCTGGGAAAATTTTCTGGAAGCCGGGTGCGGTGATGGTCAAAAATCATTGGTGATAGCACGACAGAAAAAAATAACTTGTATTGGGGTGGATGCCTGTTTTGAAGCTTGCAAGTTGGCTAAGCGGTTGTTTGCGCGCGAGGGAGAAGAGGGGCTGTTTGTGGTCGGTGATTTAAAATGTTTGCCCCTGCAGACCGGAAAAATCAAGTACAGTTATGCCGGCGGGTCCATGGAACATTTTCCAGACACCCAGGTGGCGGTGAACGAAGCCTTTCGCGTGCTGAAAAAAGGTGGCCGGATCACTGCCACCATTCCTTGCATTTCTTTGGCCACGTTGATTTATGCTCAATTATGGGGAAATATCCCAGAGCTTCCTGTGCTGCGGTCCTTGGCCGAGTGGTTCCATATGCGCCTGCTAAAGGGTCAGCATATGCGCTTTGGTTATGAAAAGTCATTTACAACACGACGATTAAAACGTTATTTTACCACAGCAGGATTTAAAACCGTGCGCGTGGATGAATTTAAAACCCACATGGAGTTTACATTTTTGCCGGACTGGATAAAAGCCGTAGCGCGACGTTTGGTACGCTGGAAATGGTTTTGGCCGGTTGTGTATGTGGATGCGGATTGCCCGGAATAGAGTAGTGTTTGGGCAGCGCCGGCAGAAAGGGTTGAAGCTATGAAAGTGAATGAACGATATTATTTTGACCGCTTTCTTAGCCGTTTAGGACGGTATTTTCCTGAACGCGCTAAAGTTTTGGATGTTGGTTGTCGTGAGGGTGATGATGCGGTGCTTTTGCAGGAGCGTTGCCAATGCCAGGTTACCGCAGTCGATATTGAGGAACACCAGCGTGAATGGAAAGTACGCGCGAATAAGGATTTGAGTTTTGTAAAGGCTTCGGCGGAAAAACTTCCCTTTGCGGACGCGAGTTTTGACGCGGTCTGGGTCAAGGATGCCTTGCATCATATGGATGATCCGCTTCAGGCCATGCGCGAACTGACGAGGGTGAGCAAACCCGGAGCTCCGGTAGTGATCATTGAGGCCAACCGGTACAATCCGGTGCTGTATGTGCACATGACATTAATGGAAGGGCATGAACATTTTTCCAGGCGAAAATTCCGCGCACTCTTGCATCAGGTAGATCCGACGTTTTCATATTTTATGATGGAGAGCCGCTGTCTGCCTTGGACCGCGCAATGGATATGGAGGCTGTTTGAACCGGCCCAGAATATGCTGGAAGCCCTGAAGGTATTAAATCCCTGGTTAACCTATCAAGTTGCTGTAGTCCAAGGCCAGGGAGGAAAGAAAAAGCGGAAGCTGAGTAAAAAACCAATAAAACTAAAGGTGTAAAAAAAACCCAATGAAAAAAGAAAAAAATACTAAACAAAAGAAAACCGGTAAAATTCAAAAAGTACCGTTTTTGAATTTGCGCGCGCAAAACCAAGCCTTGGAAAAAGATTTGCTAATTACAATTCAGCAAGTGATCCGAAACTCACGATTTATTTTAGGTCCGGAAACCAAAGCCCTGGAACAGGAAGTAGCCCTTTTCTGTCAGGCCAAACATGCCATAGGAGTCAATTCCGGGACAGATGCCTTAATGCTGGCACTCAAGGCGCTGAATATTGGTCCTGGTGATGAGGTCATTGTTCCGGATTACACCTTTATTGCGACCGCTACGCCGGTTTTGATGCTGGGTGCCACTCCGGTCTTGGTAGATATTGAACCGGAGACCTTTACGCTGGATCCGGAACTGGTTTTGCGGGCGATTACCTCAAAAACCAAGGCGATTATTCCGGTTCACTTGTACGGGCAGCCTGCTGATATGAGCCGTATTTTGAAAATTGCCCGAAGCAAAAAGATTGCAGTGATTGAAGATGCCGCGCAGTCCTTGGGCAGCGCCTGGCAAGGACGTCCGGTCGGGGCTTTGGGAGATATGGGATGCATTTCCTTTTTTCCCACCAAAAACCTGGGCGCTTTAGGTGACGCGGGAATGGTTGTGACCAACAGTGCCAGGTTGGCCAAACGTTTGCGTAGTTTGCGTGACCATGGAGCAGAAGTGAAGTATTGTCATACGGAGTTGGGTTACAATACGCGGCTGGATGAAATTCAGGCTGCAGCGCTGCGCGTAAAGCTGCCATTGCTCAAGCATTGGAATGATCGGAGAAAATCCATCGCCGCGGCCTATGCCCGGGGATTACCAGGCAGTGCTTTGGAATTGCCATTAGTTCGAAAGCACGCCGAACATGTGTATCATCAATATGTGGTGCGCAGCAAAAAGAGGGATGCGTTGCAAGCGTACGCCACGCGGCACGGGATTGGGACTGCGGTCCATTATCCCAGACCCTTGCATCAACAACCGGTGCTGGCTAAGCTGCCTTCAGCCCGGAAAAAATTTCCGCATAGTGAAAAGGCCGCCAAAGAGATTCTCTGTCTGCCTATTGCGCCGGAGTGTACGGATCAGGAGATAAAAAGAGTAATAGAAGTTATAAAAAGTTTTTAATTGCGACTGGGTCATCCAGTAGGGGCGAATCTCGACCGAAGGGAGTCCCGTACGATCCCCCATCCGGTCGGGGTGTATTCGCCCGTTTTACCGGCGATCACATTTCCGAAAAAGGAGCCCAGCGGATCGCCCATATAAATATTTTTAAAAACGCAGGAGGAAGTCATTGCCAAAAGTAAAAACAGAGCAATCACGTTTAGGACGGGGAGAAAAGGGCGAATATTACCTGGACTACAATGCTAAAAGTCTAACCTTTCCACGCAATGTGTTTCATGCTCCCAAACTGAAAAAAGCGGCGGAATTAGCAGCCGTACTGCCGGACCTGGCACGGGTTTTAGATGCCGGTTGCGGCTCCGGGTATGTGAGTGACGGATTGGCTCCGCGCTTACAATTGATGGGCGTGGATATTGAAGACGCGGCCATAGCCTTTTGTAAGGAACATCGCAAAGGTGAGTTTCTGAAAGCAGATCTGACCAAGCTGCCGTTTTCTGAGAATACCTTTGATCTTATTTTATTCACCAATACGATTGAGCATCTTGAAGACCCGCAGCCGGTCTTGTCTGAATTGGCACGGGTATTAAAGCCAAGAGGCCGGCTGCTGGTGACTACTGAGAATTGCGCAAATCTATTCTGGGTTTTTTTGGAGCACACCTGGTACCGGGTTTTTGGCGGCCCCTGCAAACCGTATTTGCGCGAGGTGCATCCGCAGCGGTACACACCGTGCTTATTAAAAGAGCACCTAAGCCAACACCTAACCGTTGCTCGTATACACCATGCGGTCTTGGGCATGGAATTGATTGCTGTGGCAACAAAAGAGAAAGTAACATATTAATGAACTGTGATTAAACAAAGGTTGTCATTCCCG
>JAGLMY010000282.1 GCA_023139775.1 bacterium | reverse complement strand
TGTTTTCTCACCTACGATTACACCCAAAGTCACCTATATAGAAACACCTAGCCGCACTGCCACCTGCTTAGCGGCAATTTCAGCGACCATGTCGCCACAAAAGAATAACAATACAAAAATATCCGTATATCCAAATCCGGCTAATGCCAATATAACTTTTGACATTTCAAGCGTGGAAGGTAAAACTGTATGTATTATTATCTACAATATTGCCGGCGAAAAAATATCCAAAATCAACGCTCAACTGTCGCCGGGAATAAACACTCCTTTAACTTGGCATTGCCGACAAATTGCTGCTGGAATTTATTTCATCCTGATTAGTATTGATAAACAAAAACCTATAATCATTAAAACTGCTATTTTGCATTAATTCCCGGATCAGACGGTATATTTTCGGATAAAAGGAGTAAAAGGCTAAGGGTTCGTATTTTCTCCAGTTCCGGCCGAAGCGGTTAATGCTGGGTGGATTTCCTCCGCTTTAGCGGACACGCAGTTAAGAACGTAAAGCGGATTCACTATTTATATCAATACTAAAAAAGACTTTAAAAAAATTACTCACCCATCACCCGCACAATTAGTTTGCGACTGCGCGGACCGTCGAATTCACAGAAATAGATTCCCTGCCAGGTGCCCAGGATCAGGCGGCTGTGAGAAACCGGGATAGTTACAGAATTTCCTATCAGACTGGCTTTGACATGTGCGTCAGAATTGCCTTCTCCATGCCGAAACTCCCGGCAATCCGGCGAGATCTTGCTCAATTGCAATAAAATATCATGCACCACATCCGGGTCCGCGTTCTCATTGATCGTGATCGCGGCCGTGGTGTGCATCACATGCGCAACCAAAATCCCTTCCTTGACCCCGGAGTCTGTGAGTGCTTTTTGTACTTGTCCGGTTACATTCACCAACTCATTGCTGCGATTAGTGCGGACCGGGATTTCTATAAGCTCGTTTCCCATTATTTACTCCACTGTCACGCTCTTGGCCAAATTCCTCGGTTGATCCACATCCGCGCCGCGCAGTACTGCCACATGATAGGCCAAGAGCTGCAACGGGATAACCGTAATCAATGGGCTGATGGATTCATTGAGCGCAGGCACCTCAATCACCCAGTCTGCCCGGCGCCGGATCTCCTTGTTGCCTTTGGTTACCAGGGCCAGGACCGAACCATTCCGACTTTTGACCTCTTCAATATTATTCATGATCTTTTGCAAAACCGAAGAATTGTTGGCAATAGCCACAACCGGCATACGGCCGTCAATCAGGGCAATGGGTCCGTGTTTCATCTCACCAGCCGGGTACCCTTCAGCATGAATGTAGGAAATCTCTTTGAGCTTCAATGCCCCTTCTAAAGCTATGGGATAATTAATCCCGCGACCCAGATAAAGAAAATCACGGTGCTTGAATACTTTCTGAGCAATCTCTTCGATATGCTTATCCATTTTTATGACATCTTCGATTAGACGCGGCACTTGACGCAAACGATCCATGTGCGCGGCAGCAGTAGCCGGGGTCAGGGCTTTGCGGTGCCGGCCCAGATAAAGCGCCAAAAGATGCAATGCCGTCAATTGGGCAGTAAAGGCTTTGGTGGAAGCTACCCCAATTTCCGGTCCGGCATGTGTGTACAACGTCTCATGCGCTTCCCTGGTCATGGTCGATCCGACCACATTGCAAATAGTCAGGGTGCGTGCTTTAAGTTTTTTAGCTTCCCGCAAAGCCGCCAGAGTATCGGCTGTCTCTCCGGACTGACTGATCAAGACTACCAAACTATTTTTGTCCGCCAAAGGCGCTCGATAGCGGAATTCCGAGGCAAAGTCCACTTCTGTAGGAACCTTGGCCAGGCTCTCGATCAAAAACTTTCCGACCAAACCGGCATGCCAGGATGTGCCGCAGGCAACAATAAAAACCCGCTTTAATCCTTTGAGAAATAAGTCTGGCATTTCTGCCTCACCTAACACCACTTCGCCGCCCAAGCCTTCGACCCGGCCGCGCAAAGTATCTTCCACTACCTGTGGTTGCTCATAGATTTCTTTGAGCATGAAATGCTTATACCCGCCCTTTTCCGCCTGGATCGCGTTCCAGGTAATATGCGTGGATTTTCTTTTAACGGGTTTGCCTTTGGCAGTCATGAGCTTGATGCCGCGATTGCTCAGCACTGCCAATTCATCATCATACATGAACAAGACATCTCGGGTATATGGCAACAAAGCCGGAATATCCGAGGCTAAGAAAAATTCTTTTTCTCCCAAGCCCAGAATCAAGGGACTGCCGCGACGTGCTGCCACCAATTTACCCGGCTCTTGTTGACTTACTACTCCCAAAGCAAAGGTCCCTTTGACTCGTGCTACAGCTTTTTTTACAGCAGTTTCCAAAGGTGTTTTGGCGGTGTAATATTTATCAATCAAATGCGCGAAGACTTCGGTATCAGTATCCGAGTGGAATTTGTAACCGTCTGCTTCCAATTCTTTATGCAAAATGCGATCATTCTCAACAATGCCGTTGTGCACCACAGCCAGGGTCTTTTTGTTGTTGGTGTGCGGATGTGCGTTGTCTTCATTCGGACGTCCGTGCGTGGCCCAGCGCGTGTGGCCCAAACCAACCACAGACGGCAGGGGTGACTTATGTGCCAGACAAATTAAATTTCGCAATTTCCCTTCACTGCGCCGCAATGTGAGTTTGCCTCGGGATATTACTGCCAAACCGGCGGAATCATACCCCCGGTATTCCAAACGCTGCAGCCCATCCAAAAGGATTGGGACGGTCTCTTGCTGTCCTATGTATCCGACAATTCCGCACATACCAACACCTCTGAGTTCTTTTATTGTACCAAGGCCAGCATATCCCGCACAGCTTCATCCAGGCCAACCAAACTGGCCCGGGCAATAATATTATGTCCAATGTTTAGATCTTCCACGCCGGCAAGCTCTGCCACCAGCCGGACATTGCGATACGTCAACCCGTGCCCGGCGTTGACACGCAAGCCCTTTTCCCGGGCCAGACAAGCGGCTTTGACCAATTTATCAAATTCTTCACATACCTTGTCTTCACCCTTGGCCTGGGCATAACAGCCGGTATGCAGTTCCACAAACTGCGCCCCTGCTTCTGCCGCAGCCTTGATTTGTGCGGCTTTTGGATCAACAAATAAGGAGACCGCAATACCTGTCTGATTCAGACGTTTGATAACCGGCTTTAAACGAGTCACTTGCTTGCTAACATCCAAACCGCCTTCAGTAGTAAGTTCCTCCCGTTTTTCCGGCACCATGGTACATTCATCCGGTTTTATACGCTCAGCTATCTCTACCATCTCATAGGTAGCTGCCATTTCCAGATTCAATTTGGTTTTCACGACTTGGCGGAGTAATTCCACATCACGATCCTGGATATGCCTGCGATCCTCGCGCAAATGAACAGTAATGCCTTGAGCTCCGGCCAGTTCCACCAGCACGGCCGCTTCCACAGGATCCGGATCGCATTCACGCCGTGCTTGACGCAAGGTGGCAATGTGATCTATATTTACGCACAAGTTAGCCATGTGGCAACCCTCCTTTTTCCACTACCAATATGACTATCAATCGCATCACCAATGCGATGCGCCCAGCATTGAGCTTGTTCTACAGCTTCTGCTTCGATCATGACTCTGGCCAAGACCTCGGTTCCGGAGTAGCGTAAATTAATACGACCGCGGTCTTTCAGACTCCGTTTGGCAGCCAACACTTCTTCTTTTACGCGTTTTAATTTCATGAAATCCGGCCGGCTCTTAACCGGAATATTAACCAGCAATTGCGGAAAATCTCGCCATTCGCCGGCTAATTGGGACAATGACTTGCCTTTTTCTTTCATCACGGATAATACTTCCAGAGCAGTAAGCAGACCGTCACCTGTTGGGCCAAAACGCGGTAATAAAATATGACCGGACTGTTCACCGCCCAGACCCAAGCCTTTTTTCTTTATGGCTTGCGAAACAAAACGGTCACCCACTGAGGTGCGCAGCATATGGATGTTTTTACTCTTCAGATACAGTTCCAGACCCAGATTGCTCATGACCGTGGCCGCTACTGTGCGTTTAGGCAGACGGCCTTTGGCAGCATAGTGGACCGCTAATATTCCCATGATACGGTCGCCATTGACCACCTTACCTTTCTCATCAATCAGCATCACGCGGTCACCATCACCATCAAAAGCCAAACCAGCATGCACCGGACTCTTTTTTGTCTCCCGGATGGCTGTTGTCAGATAACACGAACCGCACTTGTGATTGATATTGATCCCATCCGGAATGTCCGCCAGGTACTTGGCTGAAATTCCCAGGTCAACAAATACCCGGGGCACCGTCCGGCAGGTGGCCCCATTGGCCAAGTCCGCAACCACACGCAAACCTGCCAATTTTTCATCGACAAAACGTTTGACCATATCCGCTGCATACACATTTGCCGCTTCTCCTAAAAGATCGTGAATCATGCCAACTTGGACTCCGGTTTTAGGATGATTTCTTTTGTTGGAGGCCAATTTCTTTTCCAGAGCTGCCTCGCTCTTGTCCGGGAACTTGTCGCCGGTTGCTGCAAAGTATTTGATTCCATTGTCTTCGGCCGGATTGTGCGAAGCAGAAATTACAATACCAACATCCAATTTATAGTGCCGTGTTAGTTGAGAAACAGCCGGGGTGGGTATCACACCAAAGCGCAATACCTGAGCATCACCACTGGCCAATCCGGCGCTCAAGGCCGCCGCCAGCGCTGGTGAGGATATGCGTGTATCCCACCCTAAGCCCACTTTGACTCTGCCTTTCTTTTGCTGTGATAAGACTTCGGCAGTCACTTCTCCTAAGCGCAAGACTTCTGCCACATCCAAAGGACCGACATTGGCTTTGCCCCGTATTCCATCTGTTCCAAAATACTTGGTTTTTCTCTTTTGCATACTTCCTCCACAACTTCAGCACCTTAAAAAGGTGACAAAATCCCATTATATATAAAATATTAGAGGTTATATTAGCATAGGCGGGAAATTGGGGCAAAGGAAATAAAATTGTTAAAACTAAAGGATTTTAAGCTATAAATAACTAATATATAGTATAAAACGATATTGGGGATTGATTTATTTCAAAAAAAAAAACAAACATAATATAATTTTTTGCTATACTAATGAAAAAGTCTCTTGAGGTGCCTATGCGGCGTTTTTTCTCAGTCACTATCATCGCAAGCGTTCTTGTTGGCCTCTCTGTCCAGCCTGTACTCGCTGCTACGCTGGGCCGGACCACAATTGGCAATTCTTCATTTGTGGCTAATCCAACTATCTGTTATGGAACATTATTTACTGCTTCCGCCACCTTTGTTGTAAATTCTCTTTCTGTGCGGGTTTTAACACCCAGCGCAACCGGTTCATGGTACGCTTGTATTTATGATGTGGATGGATCAGACCTGCCTGTAAATCTACTAAGCAAAAGCGCTACAACTACGGTTGTGTCAGATTCCTGGAATAGCGTTGCCATGCCCGCCTTTATGGCAAATGCCGGCCAAAGTTATTATGTGATGGCTATTTTCGGTGCTAGCCAAAGCATATCCATGAATACTCCGGAAGGAACTACGCATGAAAAAGATGGTGCTCCGACAAATCCCTTTGGTTTGGTCACAACTACCCTGAATCATACCATTGCCATCTATGCTTCCGGTCCTCTGCCGACTATGACCAATACTCCCACGTACACTGCCACCTATACCTATACACATACTCCCACGATCACGCTGACAAACACACCAACCTATACTTCCACTGTTACTAAAACGTATACCATTACTATCACGTCGACCATTTCTCCAACATCGACGGTTACACAAACCATTACTCTAACCGGCACAGCCACACCAACCTTGTCACCCACTATAACTCCGACCGATGTGCCGTTCAAACTCGACCGGAATAAAATCATGGCCTATCCAAGCCCGGCCCGGGGAGACATGATGCGTTTCTACGTCTATACTCCAGCCCAAAGTCATTTAACCATAGAAATATTTAATATCATTGGAGAAAAAGGCGATACCATAGAAATCCCTTTTACTGCCGCCGGTTATAAGCGTATTCCCTGGGATATCCGTAATGTTTCTCCTGGCATTTACTTCTACCGGACTACCATCCAATCCCCGGAAGGTATCCAGACCTTCCCGGTCCGGAAATTTGTCATTATCAAAGGACAATAAATAAACCAGCCATAGCTTGTTCCGTGATTCTTTTTCTACTATAATACGCACATGACATTTGATGAATTTAACACTGCCGTTGATGAGGCGGTTGAAAAAATTCCCGCCAAGTTCAAACAAGTGCTGGAAGCTGAAGGCATTGAAATCCTTCCGCGTGAAATCGTTCCGGAAAGAGTCAGGGAAATATTTCCCAACAGTATTGTATTCGGGGTATTTGTCGGCATATCCAAAAAACAACAGAGTTCCTGGACGTTCTCTACTGAACCTACGCGGATTGAAATCTACCAGCAAAGCTTTGAGCAGGCTTTTGGACCGTATATCACCAGTGCCATCAAGGACCAGATCCGCCGCACGGTCATCCACGAAATCGCGCATTATTTTGGATTTAATGAAGAAGAGGTCGCAGAAAGAGGATATTGACTGAATTACTCCACCCTAACCCGGACAAGCCGGAACCAAAAATATTTGACAAGATTAACAAGATATACAGGATTTTAAATAAATCCTATCAATCCTGTTATCCTGTCAAAAGAATTTTTTTGCGCTCTTTACGGTGAATGATTTTCTGCCATAAAAAGCACGAAGCCACTGCACGGGCGTATGCAATGCGCCCCTACGGTTTATA
>JAGLMY010000281.1 GCA_023139775.1 bacterium | reverse complement strand
CTTAACATGCCCTGCGGCTTGCCGCGGGGTAATTGACTGTAGTTAATTCAGCCCGAATGTCTAGTAAATGTCTAGTTAATCTTCTGGTAATTAGAGGTCGCTTAGAGCAACCGATATTTACCTCGTTTGCTGTCACCGACTTTTTTAACAACTTTTTTATCCATTAATGGCTTCATTAAAAACCAAACTCCTTGCCTGGAAAGATTTACACTTTCTCTTATTTCGCTTGTACTCATATCACCCGATCTTAACAAGTTTAATATCTTCTCTTGTTTTTGCGTTAATACTATTCTTTCACCCTGGTCTGATTCCTTTTCAGTTGATTTAATTCGTATTAATGTTTTTTCCAGCGTTTGTTCAATTCCACCAGCGACAAATTCAATCCACTTTGTCAAATCGTTATTTTTATTTTGGACATCCTGTAATTCCTTATAGTATTCTTCCTGATTTTCCCAATAATACTCATCAACTGCAAATATGTGATGTTTATCAAAACTCCGCCGGTATAAATCCCATAAAGCCAGCAATCTTCCTACTCTTCCGTTGCCATCTCCAAAAGGATGTATGCTCTCAAACTTATAATGTAATATTGCTGAACTAATAACCGGATTTAATGATATCGCCTCACTTTTTAACCAATCTATTAGTGACTTCATTTTACCCGAAACAAGTTTCGCATCCGGCGCGATATACTTACCTACTCTCACCAAATAATCACGATACTTGCCTATGGGACCTCTGTCCAAAGCATTATTCTTTCCTATTAGGCTATGTAATTGCAATACTTGCTTTTCTTCAATATATTTAATACTGCTGTTTTTCTCGATATATCTTAAGGCCTCAAGATAATTAACAATCTCCTTCCTGTCTCTTTCTTTAATATATCCGGCATTATCGCCATTAACCAGTAAATTCACTTCTCGTTCGCTTAACGGATTTCCCTCAATTGCAGTTGATGAGTGTATTGTTTTAACTAATGCTTCTTTACTAAGCCTTGGAAGCCACTTTAACTGCTTGGTTGAATTTTCAATCATTATTTTTAATTCAGTTATTCTCTCAATTATTGCCAACAACTTATTTGAAATTGAATATCTTGGTTTAAACATTATAACACTCCTAATGACCAGCAAATGTCCAGCTATATGTCTAGTTATAATATATTCGAACGTCTAGTATATGTCAAGTTGTATTGTCAAAGCAAAATGAAAATGTCCGGTTTTGTTAAAATCAATTTTAAATATTGCTGTATTAGGACATTATCATTTTGCTGTGCAGCCTTTGTCCTTTAAGTATTGCCGGATATGAGATAACGTGCGATAATGTTTTAACCACAGTATTTTATCCGGAGATAGGCGCTATGAGTGAAATCCTTCATACTGTTTCCAAACACAGCTTAAACGACCAAACCAATCGGTTGCAATATCTGGCTTTTTGGCTTAATAAAACTCCGGAAGACCGTCTCTTGACTGTGGAAATTCTGCGCAGGCAATACTATGAACATCCACCCAGACTTCAAAGAACTGCTCGAATTATTCAACAAACACAAGGTTGAATACCTATTACCGCCAACGCATGACCATAACCCCGGCAATGAATCCGAAGAGATGGCCTTCCCAGGAAACATGCGTTCGCAAGGGCAGCACACCCCAGATCAAACCGCCGTACAGCAAAAGCACAGCCACGGCTATCAATAAAGAGGAAAATTTCCTCTCATACCAGCCGGCAGCCAGCAAAAAACCAAAATACCCGAAAATCAAACCACTGGCACCCACATGATACGCCGGGCGTCCAAACACCCACACGCCTGCTCCGGATAAAAGCGTGATCAATAATGATATCACCACAAAGGTATGCGCGCCGCGGAGCATCACCAAACCGCCGAGCACTAAAAAAGGCAGGCTGTTTAACATGAGATGGGAAAAACCATGATGCAAAAAAGGCGAGAAGATGATTCCCCGCAAACCTGTGACTGTACGCGGCATAATACCGTATTGCAGTAACTGATTCTGCAAGATGGCATTCACAATTCCAATGACCCAGAATATAAGCAGCAATCCCAGTAAAAAAGCCACTTTATTTTTCATAGGCGTATCACCGGTCCTTATGCTATTATAGCGCGTCTAACACTCCTTTAATTTGTTCTTTATGGAGCTGTCGCCAAAAAGCGTTTTCGAAGTATTTTACTAGGAGGCAGAGCAACTAATTGCTCTGCCTCCTAGTCTCATAAATAATGTTAATAAGTCACCCCAGTATGATTTTAGCCGGGGTCCAGAAAAGTATTATTTTTTACTGATAAATTTATGGATTCCGGCTGAAAGCATGCCGGAATGACAAAATATAAATTCCAAGTACTTGTGAGACACGACACTAGTGTAGTGTAACAGTAATATCTTTACAGACGTCACCCCGGCGTGATTGTAGCCGGGGTCCAGAAAAAAAAATTTTTAAAGAACAAATCCCTTCTAAGAAACTTCACCTCAAAACAAGTTTCTTACTAATTTTTCCAGCCGCCTTTAGGCTGGGTGATATGCTGGATTCCGGCTTAAAGCATGCCGGAATGACGCCAAAAAAATAAATATTAAAAAATGCTGGAGACACAACAAAGTCAATCATTGTAAAGCCGTTACTGTTACACTACACTAGGTTTCATTACAAAGTTTCAAAGTTCAACTCTCACCTCATCCCCTTTGTCCAGACTTTTCCTGGCGCAAAACTCCGGCCCCAAAACAATACTTTTCAGCCGACTGGCTAAGCAGCAGCTTGCTTGGCGCTCATTTTATCAGCGCTATCTTTTTGATCACCGTCTCTTTTTTTCCATCAACCTTGCTGGTCGCTAATATCCGCATTAAATAAACGCCATTGGCCATGTTGGCGCACGGCCATTCCTTGATAAAATGCCCTGCATTAGCATGATCCATATTATATGTAATAACCCATTGGTTGGAGGTGGTGAAAATCTTCATCTCCACCTGGGCCGGTTCTTTTAAAACATAATGTAATTTTGCTAATGTGCCGCGAATAGGATTAGGAGCGGCATATATATGGTTTTTGCTGATAATCCGGCCGTCAAATCCTGCCAGCGGTGTTGCCGTAGGTATTGTAGTTGGCGTTGGCGTGCCGATTGATATTGCTTTTAACTGATATAGCGTACTGTTATCTCCCATTGCATATAGTTCTTGCTGCAAATCATTGTTCCCATCTCCTATAGCTAATCCATAAAGCGCTGTACCTAAAGAAATAATATCTTTTTTGTGCCATTGGTTATTTTCTAAATACAGTTGATAAATATGTCCATTACTGCAAGCTGCATATAACTCATCAGTACTATTATTATCACCATCACCTGATATGATTTCATACACCGAATTGCCGGAATTGCTGTCAAGCAGGGTCATAACCCAGTCGGAACCTGTTTTATAAAATTGATAGAGTTTGCCGTTTTGATTAGCTGCGTAAACAGACTGGTTGCCACTGACAACGTCCAGCTTAGCTGTTATTACATCAGTCATTGGCCCATCACCCTCGCCTATTGAAGTTACTGACCAGGTAGTGTTATATTTGAATTCATATATTTTATTATCCTGTCCAGCTACATATACTTCAAACTGATCATCATTATTTCCGTCACCGACTGTTACCGATGAGAGTGCTCCGGCAACAGCTCCCATATCCATCATGTTCCAGCTACTTCCATTCCACTTAAATTGATAGACATGCTTGTCTTCACTACTGGCATACATTTCTATCTCTCCGTCATTATCTCCGTCACCTTTAGCCAGTGCTGTAATTTTTCCGCCAGCAGCACCAATATCTATTCTATCCCAGTTCTGACCCTGGTAACAGTAGACATGATCATCCTGCGCTGCTGCATAAAGTTCAGAAATATTATCCCTATCCAGATCTGCTGCCAAAATATCATTATGCACCATTAATCCTGGTATGGTCAGCAACTCTGTCTTTGACCATAATGAATTCTTCCATGTCCACTTGTAGAATCTGTTGTTGCGGTTAGTCACATAAACATCATTTTGTCCATTATTATCAGGATCACTGACTGTAATACCTTTTTTTCCCTCAGCAACCGAGGGTACACCGCAATCCCCTGGACTGGTGTGCTGCCAGACAAGTTCACCCTGATTAGACTTAAGGACAGTAAATGCCTTGGGAAGCATCGCCTGTGCATCGCCTCTGTCAATAAATAGATCATAAAATCCTTGCGCTGCATTGGTGAGATTAAAAAAACATGTTAAAAGAAATGGACTTTTCACCACTACATTTTGTGCTACAATATCCGGCCTACTGGCTGACTTCATAATAACATCAGGCTTACTGAGAAAATTTTTACCAATCACAAAAGCTTTCACATTATTATCGGATATTTTATTTTCTGGCATAACAGCATTTACATAAACTGGCACTGGTGTAGATGTACCATCAGGAGTACTGGTCGATGTTGGCGTTGGAGTATGCCCAGAAGAATCAAAAGTTAATATCCACATTCCGTTACCAGATACACTAGTTCCTCCAAGATAAATTTTATTATTTTGCACATCAACAGATTGAGCACTCATTGAGTCCACAGTATAATGACCTTTCTCATTCGGGCTGGTTGAATTGCTAATATCAATAACCCTAAGGCCACTGTTTCCATCAGCAACATAAGCATAATTTCCAATTACTACTACTTTTAAACTGTTTCCCGGAGTGTCATACAATGCAATTGCTGTCGGACTATTGGCATTGCTGATATCAATAATTCTGAGGCCATAATTAAAATCAGCTAAATATGCATAATTGCCGTTTACAGCTATACTGCGAAGATCTTCTTCTATTTGACAATAACCGACTTCTTCTGGAATTAACGGATTGCTTATACTAACTATCCTTAAACCACTCCCAGCGTCTGCTATATAAGCATAATTGTTTACTATAGCTAAGCTTGTAGCTATTCCAAGAGTATCGTATGAACCAACTTCTTGAGGATCTGAAAGATTACTAATATTAATAATGCGTAAACCACTATCATAGTCTGCCACATATGCATAATTACCTGATACGATTAACTCACACACTGTTCCCGGCGTATCATATGCGCCAATTTGATTTGGCAATGCAGCATTACTTATATCTATTATTTCAAACCCATTCCCTCCCTCTCCCATATATGCATAGTTTTCGTTTATTTCAACACTTTGCGCATCTACTAATGTATTATATTGACCTGCAGCAGTTGGATTATCAGAATTACTGATATCAACGATACGCAAACCTTGAAAAGCTACACCATTGGCTATATAGGCATAATCACCGCTCACTGCTATATCAGGATAACTATTACCACCAATATACTTTCCTAAATAAAATACATTCAAACTATCATCAGCCTTAATTTGACTTATCTGCAAACCTGTCAACATGACTACTAGAACACTAAACAAAATATATTTTTTAACCATATGTCTTATTCCCATTTTTTCAGCGATAGTGACCT
>JAGLMY010000280.1 GCA_023139775.1 bacterium | reverse complement strand
GGAATCAGGTGCCGGCCGCTGGTGTAAAGCTTTATAGGAGTAAGAATTAGTTGGATTGAAGGATTTAGTATCAGAGAAATATTAGATTATTTGCCGACAATACGGGTACAATCGGTCTGGCGAGCGGTGCTTACGGGGGTTAGATGACTATACCTTATTTAGAAGCAGTTACATTTCAGCGGAACCTGCCCTCCGGCAGAACCAAGTTCTGTTTATTTTATTGTGAATCACAAAACAGTGATGATGCCGGGGAAGATCGCCAAATAATGTAGGTGTTGAGTAATGAAAAAATACCAAATTTTCATAAGCGCAGTACAGAAAGAACTTAAAGCCGAAAGACGTGCGGTGAAGGATTTCATCTTCGGTGATGTTTTGCTATCAGAGTATTTTGATGTTTTCCTGTTTGAGGACGCGTCCGCTAAGAGTAAGTCCGCGGAAAAAGCCTATCTTGATGAAGTAGGAGACTCTGATGTGTATATCGGGATACTGGGAAGGAACGCATATTACGAAACAGGAGATGATCCGTTATGATGACCATGCAACGCTTTGCCCGAAAATTCGAAACCGTTCCGGCGACAACCTCCTGGTATTTGGCTGATCTTGGAGAGGCGCGGGGCAAACAGGAATTATTCACGCGACAAGCTCCGCAACGCCTCAAAGCACTTCGTGAACACGCTCTCATCGAAAGTGCCGTATCCTCCAACCGGATTGAAGGCGTGGAAATCGACAAATCCCGTATTGCTACTGTTATCTTTGGAAAGCCGCTTTTACGTGACCGGGATGAGGAGGAAGTTCAAGGTTACCGGCAAGCCCTGTCTCTGATCCATGAACAAGGGGCTGGACTCCCGATTTCAGAACAAACTGTTTTGAAACTGCATAGTTTGGCGCGCGGTCATATTTGGGACGCGGGAAAGTACAAGGAGAAAGACAGCGATATAATCGAAAATTATCCAGACGGCCGTTCCCGGGTGCGCTTTAAAACAGTTCCCGCGGATCAGACACCGGTCTTTTTAAGAGAAATGTTGAAACTTTATAGTGAAATTATTAGAGATCACAAGATTCCTCCACTTGTACTATTGGCGGCATTTAATTTGGATTTTCTTTGCATCCATCCTTTTCGTGACGGCAATGGCCGTATATCACGCCTCCTGTTTCTTCTGCAAACTTATCACCTGGGATTTGAAGCCGGGCGATATATCAGCCTGGAGCGTCTTATCGAACAGCACAAAGAGAGATATTACGAAACCTTGGAGCAGAGTTCCATCGGGTGGCACGAGGGAAAACATGATCCCTGGCCCTATATCAATTACCTGCTATTCATCATAAAGACCGCCTATAAGGAATTCGAGGAGCATCTTGGCCGGGTAGGAACTGCCAGGGGAGAAAAAACAGAACTGGTGCTCAGGGCCATTGACCGGTTTCCAGGAGGATTTCGCGTCGCTGATATTCAAAAACAGTGTCTCGGCGTGAGCGTGGACATGATCAGGAGAGTCTTGAAAAATTTACGGGTAAAAAAGCAAGTCGAGTGCCTGGGGCGCGGGCAAACTGCCCAATGGCGCAAGGCGAAAAAATGGGAATTGGGTAGTACCTAATGAAATGGGTAATGAAATGGGTAATGAAAGTAATGCAAATTCCCTGAAAATTTCCACGGGAACTATAATTTATTTAGACAGGGATGATTATTGACCATTTCACAAAACGAAAGGTGATTCAATTATGGAAATAACCAAAATATTATATTACCTGGCCTGCGCATTCCTGTGGTCAGGTTTGATGTCCCTGGTGGTCATGGCCTGGCGGCCGGGATTTCCGGAATGGCTCACAGCGCATCCTAAGGTTATGGTGCTGTTGTTGGGCACTGATCAACTCCCTCGGCGACCGGTCCTTACCTTGCGGCGTTTTTATCTTTTTTTAACCTGCGGATTTACCTGGTTGCTGGTCTGGTCCTGGTGGCTGATGCCGGTCATTAAAGACTTCTTTTTTCGTTCCACGCCCACTCCAACAGCCTGGCAGGTGGCCAGAATTTCCAGTATTATCGTGGTTTTGGGCTATGCGGCAGTCGGATTTTACGGGATCGGCAAGGCGATTACCATTTGGTTCAAAGAAATTTACAGTCCAACGGTAAAAGACGAAATTGCCAAAAACCAGGGAAAAGAAAGCCGAAAAAAAAACTAAGTGATATTTTTCTCAATTGCTTTTCAAACTATGTAATTATCTAGTATAATCACGGTTGGCTTGAAAGCGCGTTGGTCTGCATGAACTAAGGGAAAATAGTTAGTACGTGAAACGGGGGATGTGTTCAGATGGCTCAGATTAAGGGTTCTGCTTTGGTTCCGAGATTTAAGTATTTGGATGAGAAAACTTCACCCGGGATAAAGGAAAAGGTGATTAGCGAATTGAGTGAAAGATTTCAAGAGGTAGTTGAACGTTCGATCTTTGTGGGTAGGTGGTACCCGTTTGAATACTATGTTGAAATCAACCGTGCCATGGATAAGGTTTTAGGGAAAGGGGACTTGAGTATGATCCCGTCCTTTGGCGCTTATTCTGCCGACCAGGCCTTTACCGGGGTCTATAAATTCTTTTACAAACTCGGCTCGCCGGATTTTATTATTACGCGGGCGACTAAAGTGTGGAATCAGTATTTCCAAAACGGTTGCCTCGTGATTGAAAAAATTGGAAAGAAACGGCGGCGGCTGGAAATGCGGGATGTTGAGATTTCAGCGGAGGAACACTGTCTCTCGGTTTTAGGTTGGGTGAAAAGAACATTGGAATTATCCGGCGGTAAAAATGTTAAGGCACAAATAACGCAATGCCGGCAGCAGGGCGCCACGGCCTGTGAAATTCTCGCAGGCTGGGAATGAAATTCAGTATTCCGGCGGAGGTTTAAACTATGGATGATCCATCCCCAGCATACTACAAATAAGGAGAAATATGAAAAAATCCGCCACTGTCCGTTCCGGTCATGTTATTGATTTGCAGGAGCATCCGGAATCTCTGTATTTTGCCGATCTGCATATTCATTCACGTTTTTCACGTGCCACCTCCAAACAGATGGAAGTGCAAACCCTATATTATTGGGCCCAGCGCAAAGGGATTCAACTAATGGGCACTGGTGATTTCACTCATCCTGAATATTTTAAAGAATTGAAAGAACATTTGGAAATGGATCCCAGTGGTTTCTACCGGGTACGCGGCTGTGATGACAAGGTTATGTTTGTGCCCTCCGCGGAAACCTCACACATTTATAAACAGGGTGGGAAAACCCGTCGTGTACATATGCTTATTATTGCGCGTACTCTGGAAAGTGTACAGGAGATCAACCGCGCTTTGGCAGCGCGGGGCAACGTGGCATCTGATGGACGTCCGATTTTTGGTTTTTCCGCGCGGCATTTATGCACTTTGGTACGTGAAATTGATCCGGACACGCTGATGGTTCCGGCCCATATCTGGACGCCCTGGTTTTCAGTACTGGGTGAACGTTCGGGTTTTGATTCTTTGGCCGAGTGTTTTGAGGACGAATTGTCTTTTATTTCAGCTATTGAGACCGGACTATCTTCTGATCCGGAAATGAATTGGCGTTTATCCCAGTTGGACAACTTGGCCATTATTTCCAACTCAGATGCGCACTCACCTTCGAAAATTGGGCGCGAGTGCAATGCCTTTCGGGGACCCATGACGCGGACCAAACTGTGGGAAACCCTGCGCAACCGCGATACGGACACCTTTCGGTTCACAGTGGAATTTTTTCCGGAAGAAGGCAAGTATCACTGGCCCGGACATAGCAATTGCAAAGTCTCGCTCTCGCCGGAAGCCTATCGCGAAGCGCAGGGCATCTGTCCGGTATGCCGCAAACCCGTTACCGGCGGGGTAGCGTCGCGTGTTGAAATGCTGGCCGACCGGCCGGAAGGGTACATCCCGGAAAAAGCTGTGCCGAGTGTGCATCTGGTTCCTCTGGATGAGGTCATTTCCGAAGCCATGGGAAAAGGTCCGGCTACCAAGGGAGTACAAATGGTGTGGGATCGTTTGATAGAAGAGGGTCGAAATGAGATGAATATACTCATGTTTATGCCCGCAGGGCAAGTGCGTGAAATTGCCGGAGAAAAAGTAGCGCGCGCTGTGATGCAAATGCGACAGGGTGAGGTACAAGCCATTGCCGGATATGACGGTATTTACGGCCGGGTAAAAATCTTTGGTCACGAGGCTGAACCAACAGACCCCTCCAAGCAATTATCTTTTATAAAATAACAAATTAAAGTAGAGACGTACGATCGTACGTCTCTACGAGGAACGGATTTCTTTGAAAACACATCATTTCAAATTAAAAAATGGTTTAACCGTAATTGCCAAACCTATCCAGGCCGTACCCGTGGTATCAGTCTACCTCTGGTACCAGGTCGGATCGCGAAATGAACCGGCCGGGCAATCCGGTCTGGCTCATTTTTTAGAACACATGCTCTTTAAAGGGACCAAACAGTTTCCTAAAGGAGAGATTGCGCGCCAGGTGGAAAGAACCGGTGGGCAACAAAACGCGTTTACCAGTTATGATTATACTGCCTATTTTGCAACCGTCCCGGCGCAGTATCTTGAATTGGTTTTGAAAATCGAAGCAGATCGTATGCAACAGGCAAGCTTGAATGCCAAGGAATTTGAACAGGAACGGACAGTTATTTTGTCTGAGCTGAAAGGGAATCGCAATCATCCCCAAGTTCGCTTTCAGGAATTAATTAACGCGCAAACCTGGATTACCCATCCGTATCGGAGACCGATCATTGGTTGGCAAGAGGAAGTTGAAACTCTGACTTTAAAACAACTACAAGATTTTTATGCTGCCTATTATCAACCGGACAATGCCACTCTGGTAGTGGCAGGTGATTTTACTATTCCGCAACTCCGGAATCTGCTCAGACGCTATTTTTATAAAATACCCGGTGGAAAAAAGATTGCTGCCAAGCAACTACAAGAAGAGCTGCCCAGCGGAGAACGTCGCGTGCATTTGAAAGACCACGGATCCGCAGCGATGTTTCAAATTAATTTACCTATACCCGCAGCCGGTGATAAGGATCATTATGCCATTACGGTTTTAAATGAAGTGTTGAGTAAGGGGAAAACAGCACGTATGTATCAGGCCTTAGTGGATACCGGCTTGGCTACCGCAGTGGTGGGTTCGCCCTATGAAATGATTGATCCCGGAGTATGGACCTTGCGTGTTCATTGCCAGCGCGGGGTACAACCACAGCAGGTTGAAAAAGTAGTGTTGGCAGAACTGGAAAAAGCCAAGAACCAATTGCTCTCGGAAAAAGAATTTCACAAAGCCGTCAATCAAACCCGGGCGGAATTGATCTATGCGAAAGACAGCATTACGGATCAGGCCATGTTGTTGGGTTTTTATCAGACCGTGGCCCAAGATTGGAAATTGCCGGACTTGTATCCGGAACGCGTTGCCGCGGTTACGCGGCCGGCGGTTCAGCTGACAGCTAAAAAATATTTTGTGCGTGATCGCATGACCATTGGACATTTTATACCACATACAGCAGAACGCTTTGGATCTGAACCAAGACTAAAATCCGATATTGCATCATTGAAACCGATTCATACCCCGGAAAATATGCCGGTCCTGCCGCCCATCTCTCAACCGGTACGACGAGGAGCAAGCGCAAAGCCGAGCCGGCGGAAAACAGCGGCAGGTCGGAAATATGTGCTATCCAATGGTCTGACAGTGTTGGTACAAGCCAATCCCGGCAATCCGATGTTTGTGCTCACAGGTTTAGTGCGCGGCGGCATTGCGCAGGAACCCGAAGATTTGCCCGGATTAGCTGCTGTGCATGCGCACATGTTGGATCGCGGTGATAAAAAACGCACTGCCAGGCAAATTGCTCAGGCCCTGGAGTTTAAAGGCGCGGTGCTTAGTTTTGCCGCCAGGCCTGAAATGCTTAATATTTCCGGAGAAGCCTTGAGTGAAGATTTGGATATGCTGCTGGAAATTTTAGCCAAGGCCTTGTGTCAACCGGTTTTTCCCAAAAGGGAATTGGAAAAGGTTCGTCAAAAAACATTAACTGCTTGTTTGGCGGCGCAGGACAATTCCGATCTGCAAGCTTGGCAGGGATTTTATGAACTGGCCTATCCGGCCGGGCATCCCAGGCGCCGCAGTTTGATCACTGCTGAGGCAGGCGTGAAAAAGATCCAACAGCAGGATCTGCTGAAATATCACCAAAACACCATAGTTCCCAGTAACACCATACTATCTATTTCCGGAAACGTTATGCCCGCTACAGTAGCACAGCTGGTAAAAAAATATTTCGGGAATTGGCAGAGTGTCGGACGGATTTCCCCAATGGTGCCTTTGGCAGCTATGCCGCGTGTGAAAAAAAGCAGACAAAAAAGCCTGGCCTTGCCGGGCAAGAGCGAGAGTATCGTGGTCCTGGGGCACGAAGGAATTCATCGTAAGGATCCGGAATACTATCAGGCCTTTGTGGCCAATCAAATTTTGGGCGGCGCCGGGCTTTCCAGCCTCTTGATGCGGGAAGTGCGGGAGAAAGCTGGGTTGACATATTCGATCTATTCGCATTTTAAACTCATGGCAGGTGAACGGCCCTGGTGTCTGGTGCTGCAGGCAAATCCCCGGCAGGTGAAAAAGGCGGTGCGATTGTCATTGACTCAAATTGAATACTTGCAAGCCGGGAAAATATCTCCCAAACTGCTGGAAGATAACCAGGAACGGTTGGTGGGAGGATTAGCCATGAGCCAGGAAAACAATTCCGGGATTGCCTATTTGAATCGGGAAGTGGAATATCATAATTTGGGACCTGATTATCCCGCGGCCTATGCCCGCGGCATCCGGGAAGTCACCTTTAAAAGCATGGTTCGTGCCGCGCGTGATTGGCTGCACCCGGACCGGGTGTTGATGTCAGTGGCTGAGCCGGAAAAATAACAGAATGAATTATAGGGGCGACCGGCGGGTCGCCCCTACGTTGATTTCTAACATCACAGATGTGATTAGAAATGTTCCCATGATCCACTGTCAAAAAAATAATATTCTTTAATAAAAAGGAGAATCCAGAA
>JAGLMY010000028.1 GCA_023139775.1 bacterium | reverse complement strand
TACAAAAAGAGCTTACGAATACTCTGGAAACCATAAAACAGGGTGTGGTTTCCGGGAAAGCCGGAGCACAATTACAAACACTCAAAGATAAACAGGAAATGGTTTGGCATACGCTGGAAAGCAATATGGCTTTAATGCAACAGACTCTGGCAATCGATGTTGTGCTACAGCGTTTTGTTCGCTTGGACAACGCGGAAATAGGCCTGAAAAACATTCTGGATTCATACCGTAGGGGCGCACCAAGTAGGGGCGCACTGCGTGCGCCCGTGACCCAATGTAACGAAATCACCCAGGCAATAAAACAATTTAAGAAAACATCCCTGGATCGCGAAAAAATCAGCACAACCTTAAACATGGTCAGCAAAAGCCTCGCAGCTCAAATCCGCAGTACAAGTTTGAAAATAAACAGCGCGGAAATAGAATCCATAGCAGCAGGGGCGCTGTTTACTGCGCCCAAAGAAATGAATAATGCCTTAAATAAAATTACAAAATTGGCAACCAGCCTAACGCCTGACTTATCTGCTGTTATGCAGGACCTGGATTCTGCGGCCAATATGCTGGAAGTGAACCGCCGGCTGAGCAGCATACAAGAACAGCTTGCCAATGCTACCCAGGATATCCTGGCCGGGCGCGCGCCCCCGGAATTGTCAACCATTGTTGGGATTAAGCATGACGCATCCGTAGGGGCACGGTGCGCCGTGCCCCTACAAAATATTATTGACAACGCCATTTCCAATTCAATTGATTTCATCCGCCAGCAAGCAGTTCGTACCCAAATCCAGCGCTCCTTGGATCAGGTAACCGGCTTAGGGAATCAAGCAGAAGCACTCCTGAATAACCACATCACAGATATTCAAGATCAATTGGCAGAATACGGATTCATTGATCCGTTCAACGTTGTAGGGGCGACTGGCGGTCGCCCAAGCGTAGGGGCGAACCTTGTGTTCGCCCGCCAGGATGTCGGCCCGATTATGGCCAATTTAAATCTGGACGAAATGGCCAAACAATTCAGTCTAAATGGCGCACAGCAGAAAATTTTCAGTGAACTCCAAAAACTCCAGAACATCCAGGAGCAATTCACCCAGGACATTCAGCGCCAGCTTTTAGAAATTCAGCGTGCAGACGCGGCTGTGGTCATGGCTCTGGTGGCCAAAAAATACCAAAACTTGAGTCAGGAATTTCAGCAAGCCTGGGAAACACTCACCTATCAAGTAGATCCCACCCACTGGTCATTTGATCCGGCTTTTAATTTTGCCAATCTTGGACAATTCCAATTGGATCAGCAACTATTGCAAAACTTGCAACAGAATATTTTCTCGCAATTGGTGCAGAGCAATCCGGCTTTGCAGGAGATCGAGAAACTGCGGGATGTGACCGGGCTGTTGAATAACCTGGTGGCGCAAGGCGGTTCGGAATTCAAGACCTGGCTCCAGCACACCCAGGCTTTTCAGCATGTGGAGCGCTTGTCCCAGTTGCGCACGCAAGCAGAGGATTTGATCAACCAGGCTTTAAACGTAGGGGCACAAAATTTTGTGCCCCTACAAATGAAAAATGACATTGCCAAGCTGATGCAGAAGATCGGTTTAGAGACCCAAGAGGTGGAAGCCATCTTTTCCGCTGTGACCGGACCTTTGCAGGATCTGATCATGAAGTCGGATTTCATGCAGCAATTGGATATATTCAAGAATTTGCCAAGCCTAATCAACGGACAGATTGATACTCTGATCAATGATCTGCAAGCCTTTATCCAGACTAATTCCTTTATCCAATCCATTGATACTCTGGGCAAAGATCTGGTCCAGGTCATGGATCAATTGAGCGGAAAAACCCCTCTGAATTTGACTGATCTGGGTAATCAGATTTTCCAACAGTTTAATATCACCGGCAGTATAGGAAATGGCGTAGTTGCACAAATTCAGACCTTAGTCGCTGAGATGGGAATCAGCGGTAATGCCATGGACTTATGGTCCAATATCTCCGAGAGCTTGATGAACTTTGGAGACAAACTGGTGGGTGGTTTGCGTGACTTTATTACCGCTGCCGGTAGTGTGGATCTGGGCGCTGTGTTCTGCAATCTCACCTCTGCGGCAACCGGACTATTTAGTCAAGCCGGAGATTTTGTGGGCGGGTTATTTTCAGATGTATTTGAATTCCGCTTTGATGGTGAATTGGATGTTAGTAGTGTCTGGGACACAGTAGCGGATATTTTCAATTCCGAGAACTTTCGCTTTGATTTTTACCAGGCTGCCGACGGTTTAATGCGCTCCATTAGTGATGGATTAAGTAATCTGCTGGATAGCGGTTTTAATTGGGTGAATGACCGTTGGAATGAATACTACG
>JAGLMY010000279.1 GCA_023139775.1 bacterium | reverse complement strand
TATCAGAAGATCTATAATGACCATTAGCTGGCACTATTTTAGAAGCTTACACAAAATACCCCATCCACTTGCGACGGGGTTGTTTATTTTTCTGTGAATGTCAGTATGCTTCAGTATCTTGATGTTTACGGTTGTATTTAATGATCTGATTTGATATGGATAAAAAACAATTCACCAGATCAGGATCAAAATGCTTTCCTGATTCATTTTTAATATGTGCTAAAGCTTCATCCACGGGCCATGCATCTTTATATGGCCGTACAGATATCAAGGCATCAAAAACATCACAGATACTGACAATTCTTGCTTCAATGGGAATATTGTTTCCGGATAAACCTTTGGGGTATCCAGAACCATCCCATTTTTCATGATGACAAGTAGCGATATCCACTGCCAATTGCAGGAGTGGCGCTTGTCCTAAAATTTCACCACCCTTGGTGGCATGGGTTTTCATCACTTCCATCTCAGCATCATCCAGTCGTCCGGGTTTCAAAAGAATAGCATCCGGGATGGCAATCTTTCCAATGTCATGCATCATCATGGAGACGCGCAGGTTTTCATGTTCTTTTTCCGGTATGCCAAATTCCGGCGCCAAACGTAAGGCGTATTCGCCGCAGCGTTCAATATGTTTACCAGTATCCACGTCACGGTAGATTTCTGCTTTGGACATGTTCAACATACTATCGATGTACGCACGCTTGACTTCATCATACAAACGGGCATTGTCAATGGCAATAGATATTTCAGCAGCCATGTTTTTCAGCTTTTTCTCATCCTGTTTGGAAAATGTGCCCTGCGCTTTATTTAATACTTCCAACACTCCGATACGTTTGCCCCTGATAGGCAGTGGAGTAGCGATCAGGTTTTTAGTCACGAATTTGGTTTTGTCATCCACTTTTTTATAGAAAAAAGAACTCTTAGCAGCGTCAGGGATGAGTAATGTTCTTCCGGTTTGGAATGAGCGGCCGGCCACTCCCTTGTCTGCAGGCATGCGAATCACCTTGAGGATCTCTTTTTTCGCGCCGGTGGCCAGATAAAATTTGAGTTCATTGGTTTCAGGATCATGCAGCAGAATGGATGATGCAGTGGCAGACAAGGTTTTTTCCATGAGTTTCATGGAAAGGTGCAATACTTCGTCAATATTCAGAGAAGAATTGATCAATTTGATAATACGATTTTGAGAAGTAGGATCCAGCTTTGCTTTGGAAGCGGTTTTCTTTTTTGTTGGTTCGGATTTAAGTGTTTTTTTAGTTTTGGCTTTTTTCATAACCCCGGCTCCCTTGCATATTTGATTTTGCATTTTGACATGAAGGTAAGGATTTTGTAAACCTTAACATCACTAATTATATTCGGCAGCCAGGTGAAAAAATGGAGGGTGAGAGTGTGAAAAAGGGAATGAAATTATGCGCTTACCCCGGCCACTCGCTTGGCCCGGATTCTGTCAGTGGGTCAAGAGCTGCTTGGGCAGTATACACTTTGCGCTGGTGTTGACTGTATTCGTGCCATATCCAGATACCGGCAATGAGAAAAGCCAGGGCATCAGCAATCGGCAGCGACATCCAGATGCCGTTGAGACCGAAAAACTTCGGCAACACAATCAAGAGCGGCAGCAGGAGCAGCAGTTGGCGCGAGAGCGAGATAAACATAGCAGCCCGGCCTTTGCCCAGGCCCTGGAAAGTGGTGATCCACATAAAGGGCGGACCAACCAGAGGTAAGGCCAGGGTCGCGATACGCGTGGCATGAATGGCTAAAGGCAAAAAGTTTTCTTCTTGCGTAAAGAGACGAATCCAGAAGGCTGGAAATAATTGGAGGAGGATAAATCCAAAACCGATAATACAAAAAGAGCCCAGTGTGGCTAAGCGGACAGCGCGCCACAAACGGTGAAGTTGCAGGGCTCCATAATTATAACCGACAATCGGTAAAAGCCCTTGGGCCAGACCTGCAGTGGGCATTATAATTAATGAGAAGAGCCGGAAAACCAGTCCAAACGCAGCAATGGCAGAAGCTCCATAACTGTTTAAAAGTCGATTGACAAATAGAATAATAAAGGCACCAACCAGTTGCATGGTCAGGGTAGGCAGGCCAACCTGGTAAATGCCCGATAATATGGCAAAATCGGGTCGCAGAAACTTCCAACGAATCCGATATCCGGAAAAGTATAATAAATATATGCAATTGGCCAAGAAACCCATAGCTTGTGAAATCAAGGTGGCAATAGCCGCGCCTTTCACGCCCCAGGCTGGAAAAAAACCGATTCCAAAAATCAGTAAGGGATCTAGGATCATATTCACAATTGCCGAAGTGCCCATGAAAATCATGGGAGCAATAGTGTTGCCGGAACCGCGCAGTATATTATTGGACATCATTGAGAAAAAAACGAAGAAAACACCAAATCCAATGATGGTCAGATAAATTCGGGAGTACTCGTGAATGTCAGGAGTGCTGCCGGAAATTCTAACCAGGGTATCTGCGAAAAAGGTGGTGAAAAAGCAAAAAAGCAGGCCGAAACCAAATGTGATGGGAAAGACCTGCCCGGCAATATGATTGGTTTCCTCAGAGAGTTTTTGTCCAAAACGCCGGGAAATCAAGGAAGCAAAACCAGCGCCGGATCCAACCCCGATAGCGACCAGCAGCATTTGATAGGGAAAAGCAATGGTTATGGCAGCAATAGCATTCGACCCTAATTTGGCAACCCAAAAGGTATCCGTAATGTTATAGAGGGTCATGATGAACATAGAAACCATGCCGGGAAGACCGAGACGTAATAATAGCCGGCCGACCGGAGCAGTGCCTAGTTGTTCTGTGTGAGTGTGCGTTCGTGCGGTCATGCCTGAACCTCAGAAATATAAAATTGCCCCAAATTAGCACATATTACTTCAGATGTCGAGTTGCGAAGTCGGAGCATGTTGCAGCAAAGTGATAATGTCCTATTTTGTACTATCGCCAACTAACCCAGGAAAGAAAGTTGGCTATGCGAATAGTTCATAAATATTATCAGGAATGACGGATTCCGGTAAACCACTAGGAGTCTGAGCATTTAGTACGTTTTGTCATTCCGGCATTTCGTCACCCCGGTATGCAGTTAACCGGGGCGGAATCCAGGGGATTTATCAATTAAAACAGCTTATCCTGGACCCCGGCTAAAATCATGCCGGGGTGACGATCATGCCGGCTGGGAAGTGTCCCTATATATCTTTTCCTGTCGGGGAATGATGACATTTGGAAGTCATGCGGTTGATGCCAATGTTTGAAAAAATATTTTTCCGCAACAGAAACTAACTACATGCCGGGATGACGATGCTGTAATGACTATAGAAGTACCTACCGTCAATAGAAAGGATCTCTGATTTACCCACACGAAACTCGGAAGAGCCACATAATATTCTTCCTTACTTCAAATCTTCAAAAACATCATTTAGCGCATTAAGTGTCTGTTGCAGGTTGAAAATCCTTTTCTCCTCAAGCGTAAGCACATCCAGAAGTTCAGCCTCAAGGCGCGAGCTCATGTCCGCCAGCTCTTTTTTCGACCTTCCCAAATTGATACGGTATTTTTTAAGCTCATTATCAAATCCATCCTCAACAAGTTTCCGCCTGAATAATCGCCTTAATTCTTTGTCCTGAAAATTGAACCCGGCCTTGAGTAGATAACCCAGGTCATAAAAGTCCCGGGGAGCGATTGTAAGGCGCGTGGACGCTGCCCGCAATTTTTCAGCCACCAGCTCTTTTACAGCAAGACAATTGACCATTCCGCCGTCAAAAAGCGGTTCCTGGGTGAAGGGATGTAAAAAAACATGTTTAACTTTTTGTTTAGCTGTCGGCAGAAACGGGTTAAACCGTAATCCAATCTCCAGTTTAATGGACTGGTTATTGCCCAGAACAACCGAATCATAATCTATCACATAAATATACTGTTTGGACTCGTTATGCCCGGCCTTATCCACGACTTCAATTTTCATACCGAACCCTTGGGCAAAAGACCGGATATTTTCTTTAACCGGTTTGATCGTATTCCGGCGCACGGCGCGCGTAATATCGCCTGCCGGCAGGTTCATCGAAAAATCAAGATCTTCACTCAGCCGGTAATAGGAATAATAAATCTTGCTTAAACACGTCCCGCCTTTGAATACCAGCTCCTCGCTCACGCGGTTAATCCCGGAAAGCAAAATCGTGATGTAATAATCCTTTTCCAAAAGGGATAAAGGAAATTCCGTCTGCGCTGAGGTGCGCTCCAGCATCTTTAAAAATTCGTCTTTATTATTGTGCAGCATCCCGGATAATCTTCCATTTATTATTAATCGATCCTTGGCGTGATTTTGAACCACAAAGAGTAACCAATGTGTTTTTGCCTTGGATGCTTTTTGCCAGAGGCACGATCAATTTTTTAGATAGCCCGGACTGTTCCAACACAAAACCTATTCTTTTGCGGGTGGAAATAGCGGGGAATACCGTGGCATAATTGATCAGCTTCTTTTTATCAATATTGCCCGACATGCTTTGCATTTTGAATATTTCGATGGCTTGCTTTAGTCCACCCACGGGATCAGGATAATAGACAAGATCAACGAGCGTTCTTTCTTTGTCGCTGACAATAACTTTTGCATCTCTGAGCTTAATTTTTACCAGACCGTACATGCGGCGTTCGGGAATTTTTAGAAGTTTGAATGATACCCCGCCCATCACGCGCTCGCGCTGCAGTGAGGTATTTAGAATGTGAAATGTCTGAAAAAGCTGCTCCGTAAATCCATAGTAGTTATACATCGTAGAGTAACCCACATAATAGTTGTTCCGTGGGAAAAGAACCGGCGGGATCAAAAACTCATTGATCCTGCTGCCGGCCGGTCCAGCTTCCAAGGGCGAGTAATAATAAATTCCTTTGATGATCGGCTTCAGCACGCCCTTTTTTTTCAACTGATAGATAATTTGACGCGTTAGCAGAGACCGGCCAAAAAGTTTATCAAACTGCGCCTTGGTAATAAGGGTTGTTTTTTCGTATGCCAGACGGGAAATAACTTCTGTTTCTTTGGGTCCGAAATATTTTGCCATTGTCTTATAATTTACCTTTATCGCTTAGTGGCCGATTATCGTAAATTATTTATACAACACAAAAAGAGGATTGTCACTGAATTTATCATAAAAACCAGGTGGTATCATGTTCAAAAAATATTCGATTATCGGTAAATTGGTTAATAAAGACATGCTGGCATTTTACCAATATCGGCAGAGTGATTGGTGCGATATGCCGGAGGATGGATGATAAGAAATTAGTTATCAAAAAAAGTTTGACAAAATCCGAAATAGTGTGTCGATGATTAAAAACAGTCGCGAAGTCGGAGCATACTGGTATTTGCTTGCTCAAGCTAGTCGCATAGCATATAATGCCAAATATTTATTAATAGAAAATATAGTTAAGTGCAGTTGCATAAAGTCGAAGATAATTAAGGGTAAAACCAACGGAAATCACCGGACTGAAGATGAAAACGTTGGCCTAATGAGCGGGAATTTAAAATGAGGTTGTTATGGCGATAAAGAAAACGATGAGATCCAAATCCCGGAAAGTAAAATCAGTCAAGACCAAAGCTGTATTAAAAAAATCAGTGGCCAAGAAAACTCCCGAAACGTCCAGAGTCAGAAAAAAGAAACCGGGTTCTAATTCAAACTATGCCACCAAGACCCAAAAAACCAAACAATTGCCGCCTTCGATATTGCATAGAGAAAATGGGAATTTGTTAAAGGAAGTAAAAAAATACCAGCGTCAACTTGAAATGATTCGTAAAATACACACAAACCTCACCTCTGTGCTCTCTTTAGATGCCATGTTAACTTTTTTGGTCGAGACAGCGCAGAAATTTTTCACGGCGGACGCAGTAGCTTGTATGTGTTGGGATAGAAGTAAAAACAATATGATCATTAAAGCCGGGGTTGGTTTTAAAACCGATTATGTGATGAAACAGATAATTCCAGCCCAATGCGTGAAACCTATTATTGATTGCGGTTATGATCATCTCTATTTTGAGAATCTGCAATTAACTCCCAAAGGGGATTTGAAATTGATTCAAAAAGAGAAATTGGTGAGTGTCCTAACCCTAATACTTCGTTTTGGGGAGGAGGTGTTGGGTGCCATTAATATTTACAGTCGTGCCCGGGTACGACGTTTTTCTCAAGAGGAGATCGAAAATGCCCGGATTTTCGCGCAGCAAGCTGCTATTGCCATGCGCAATGTCAACCTCTATAAAGAAATGAAAGAAGAGGCGCAAATAGCCAAAACTTTGTTGCAAGTGGCAGAGGAAGTAGGCGCGCTGAATTCTTTAGATGATGTCACCAATCGCCTGGTCATTATTCTGACGCGTTCTTTAAAATTTAAAATGAGTTTGATTTTTCTCTGGGATGAGAGCAAAAAACTTTTTTTGCCTTCAAAAGCTGTAGGTATTCCTCCACATCGCAGCCATTTGTTTCACACCCTGATTTTACGACAGGATGATTTGAATTTTACTGAGCAGGAGCTGGCATTACGGGAAGTGATTAACGCGCAGGACGCGCCAGGTCGTTTTCCCATGGAAAAGATGGCCAATGTACTTATAGAACGGGACTTGTATCTGGTTGCTCTGGTGAGCAAAGGGCAACTGCTCGGAGCGATTGTGACAGCCGGTTATCAGGGAGAACATGAATTCAATCACAAAGATGAGATGTTTTTACGCGGAATTGCCGCCGAAGCGGCAATCGCGATTGATGATGCCAGTTTGTTTGAGGCATTGGAAGAAGCCTTTTGGGATATTATTAAATCTTTGGCCGCAGCCATTGAAGCAAAAGACAGTTACACGCATAGCCATTCCGAATCCGTAATCAACTACGCAACAGCCATTGGAGAAGAATTGCGGTTGGATAAAGAAGAAATGAAGTTGTTAAACAAGGCCTGTTTGTTGCATGATTTAGGAAAAATCGGTATTGATGATGGTATTCTTAAGAAAGAAACTCCGTTGACCTTCAATGAACGCAAAGACATTGAACGGCATCCTGTGATTGGTTCCCAGATTTTACAATCGGTCGGAAGCTTGGCTGATGTGTCGGTAATTGTCCGGTTTCACCATGAACAATATGATGGCAACGGGTACCCGGATCATCTGCGAGGAAAAGATATTCCCCGGCTGGCTCGGATTTTAGCCATAGCCGATTCGTTTGACGCCATGACCTCAGATCGGCCGTATCGAAAAGCTTTAACTCTGGAACAAGCGGTTGAGCAATTACGTATTTGTTCCGGAAAACAATTTGATCCGGAATTGGTGGAAGTATTCCTGCGCGTTCTAAACCGGAAGAAATTCAAATGGGGATTGGCAAAAGCCTTGGAATAATAATTGGAACGCTATTTTAGTACTTCCAGCGGAATAAATTGAGGAGATTTGGTCCAGGCATGATTTTTTTGCAAGCAATGGTATTGGGTGTGGTTCAAGGTTTGACCGAATTTTTACCCATCAGCAGTTCCGCCCATCTAACATTAATACCGGAACTGTTTGGTTGGGAAGCTCCTTTGATGCATTCTCTGTCATTTGATGTGGCCCTGCACTCCGGGACCTTGCTGGCGGTGGTAATCTATTTTCGGAAAGATATTTTGAAAATGTGCCAAGCCTTTGTACGTAGTTGGTGGGATCAGCAAATCCGGCAAGCGCCGGAGACCAAACTGGCCTGGTGGATTATTATAGGAACCGTACCGGCCGTGGTGGCTGCTCTGCTTTTTAAGTCAGCCATTGAGACCGTTTTTCGCGCGCCCTTGCTGGTAGCGATCTGGCTGATAGTGTTCGGTCTGGTTATGGCGCTGGCAGAAAAGTATTCCCGGCAAGAGCGATCAATCTCGGAAATGCGTTTTTGGGATGCTGCTTTCATTGGTGCGGCGCAAGCTTTGGCTTTGATGCCAGGGGTATCACGTTCCGGGAGCACTATTACAGCCGGTTTGTGCTTAAAGCTGAAACGAGCCCAAGCTGCGCGTTTTGCCTTCTTGTTGAGTATTCCGGCCATTCTAGGAGCTATGGTATTCCAGTTGAAAGCCCTGATCGGAATGGCTCTGGAGCAGTCATGGGGAGTCCTGTTGCTGGGGACAGCGGCGGCAGCCTTGTCCGGATATGCTTGTATCAAGTTTTTGCTTGCGTATTTGCAAAAGCAAACATTATATTTATTTGTGATATATCGCGTGATTCTCGGTCTCGTGGTAATCGGCTGGGTAATACTTAAATAAGTAAAAAAGCAAGCCTGGATTCAATTCCGGCTGAACTTGGACGATGATACATTAAAAGGGGGAAAGTGCCATGGATCCGTATTCTACACAGATGTTGATGTTAAACCAATTGGGACAGCTGGGCAATTCATTTGTCGAACACATTCGGTCGGTACTGATCGCACTGGTGCTGATTGTGGTGGGCTTGATTGTGGCGGAAATTGCGAAACATATCAGCGTGGTTTTGCTCCGTGTTTTTCGTTGGAACCGCTTCAGCGTTTGGACGGGTTTAACTCAAATCATGCAAAAAGTCAGAGCTGATGTGAATTCTGCGGTGTTGATCGGAGAATTTTTATTCTGGCTGATTTTTATTTCTTTTCTCATGAAAGCCTTTATAGTGACTGGGATCAATTCCGTGTCCGGGCTGGGCCGGGTTTATTTTGATCATATAGGAAGTGTTTTTCAAGCTGCCCTGATTTTAGCGCTGGCCGGGATTATTTCACAGTGGCTGGCAAAGGCCATATTATTGATCGTGGATCATGCCGCGGCCTGGTATGCTTCGGCCATAGGACGTACGCTGGTCTTGACCTTAGGCGCATACACTGCGATATTGGGATTGGGTGTTGACCGCGACCTGGTTTTGTTTATGGGTTTAATACTGTTTGCCGGTGTTATGTTGGCTTTGGCATTGCAGTGGAATCGGAATGTCGGTTCCGTATATCAACACGTCGTTCGCGTTGAAGATGGTGAGAAAGGGTTGTAAACCGGATGATTATTTTAGGACGAGACATTTGCGGAAATTTGGAAATTTCTTCCCGTAAAGAATGGTTGGAAACCAATGGTATTGGCGGTTATGCGTACGGTACTGTTTCCGGATTGCATACGCGCAGTTATCATTCGTTGCTGACCGCGGCCCTGGAAGTGCCTTTACGCAGAGTGATTATGCTCTCGCAATTGGAAGAAACGATCAACTATGGTAATAAACGCTATGTGCTGTCAACCAATCAATATAAGCAGACCGTCCCAGCGGAAGGATATTTAAATATGGAAGAATTCCGCTTGGACCCCTTTCCGGTGATTACCTACCGTTTAGCGGATTTGTTGCTGGAAAAGCAGATATTTATGTCTTATGGATTTAATTTGACCTGGATTACCTACCGGCTCTTAACTCCGCTGCCGGAAAATAGTGAAATGCGATTGACTGTCCGTCCGTTGGTTAATTTCCGTGACCATCATCTTAAAAAGAGTGAACAGCATTTTTTTTTTAGTACACACCATGATTTGGAAAAGAAAGTTGTTCGTCTGATGCCGGATAAAAATCTGCCGGCGTTAAATATGTACCACAACGCCTCGGGGTTTGAACATTCCGCTCAATGGTACCATGACATATTTTATCAGGAAGAAAAGCAACGTGGTTTGGAATGCACGGAAGACGTTTTCTCTCCGGGTATTATCAATTACAGTTTTAATAAAGAAAACGATCTGGGATTTATGGCGGTCACCACCAATGTGCTGGACAATCCGGATCCGGAAGTGGCTGCCAACGCGGAACGTATTCGCCGGCGGGAGCTGATCAAGGCCATAGAACCAGGGGATCGTTTTGGAAAAATGCTGGCCCTGACAGCCGATCAGTTTATAGTGAAGCGTGATGAGGGGTTGAGCGTTATGGCAGGATATCCCTGGTTGCCGGACAGTGGACGCGAAGCCATGATTGCCATGCCTGGTTTGACCATGATCTTAAACCGGAAAGAAGAGACCCGGACATTGCTGCAAACATTTGCCGGTTATTGCTATAAGGGGATGTTTCCGAATTATTTTAACGAGACGGATGCCAAGCCTTTTTACAATTCGGTTGACGCGGCCTTGTGGTTTTTTGTTGCAGTGTATCAATACCGTCGTTTTTTTGGAGATGATGATTTTATTCGGCAGGAACTCTGGAAAATCATGCTGGAAATTATTGAGAGGTATACTAAAGGCACCTTGTACAACATAAAGATGGACAAAGACGGATTGATCAATATTCCTGAAGAGGGTGGACAACTCACCTGGATGGATGCTCAAGTGGGTGATTGGATAGTGACACCGCGTTCCGGGAAACCCGTTGAAGTGAATGCACTCTGGTACAATGCACTCTGTTTTATGCGTGACTTGGCAGAAACCTTTGGCGAGCAAAAAAAGCAGAAACGCTTTTCCGAGTTGGCAGAAAAAACCAAAGCTGCTTTTCAAACGGCATTTTGGAATGAAATTAAAAATTATTGCTATGACCGGATAGAGGAGCATTATCAAGATCCCAGTTTGCGTCCGAATCAATTAATCGCGTTGGCTTTGCCCTATCCAGTGGTGCCGGCTGACCAAGCCAAAAAAATATTAAAAATTATTCGTCAAGAATTGTATACCACCTTTGGGTTAGGTACTCTTAATCACGACCATGAAGATTACCAGGGGAATTATGCCGGTGATATCATTAGCCGTGAAGGCGCAGCCCACCAAGGAACGGTTTGGCCGTGGCTGCTGGGTCCGTATGCAGATTCCTTGCGCCAAGTGTATGGCAATACGCCGGAAACCCGGGCGGAAATACGCCGGTTGCTTAAACCGTTTGAAGCGCATATCAAAGAAGCAGGTTTGGGCAGTATTTCTGAAATGTTTGACGGTGATCCGCCGCATTCGGCGCGAGGGTGTGTGTCCCGAGCTTGTAATGTGGCTGAAATATTGCGTCTGCATTTAGAACTTCTGAAAGACAAATCCTGATCTGCAATCATTCACAACCAAAGAGCCGGGCAGCGCAGGAAGATTAAGCTTCCTATTCCCAGTGAAGTTGTAACAGGTCAGTGAAGAGAGAAAAACCTAATCCGGATAAACCGGAACCAAAATTAACCGCCGATGAACGCAAATAAACGCAGATATTTATAGCTTAAGAGATAAAAAAATTTTTAATCCGTATTTATCGGCGTTCATCGGCGGCTAATTTTTTTTCCATTAGTTCACTGCCCATATTACGTGAAGTTCTGGAATTGCCTTGCTTTTATCAAGGGGAATAAAATATAATGAGGGAAATGCAATTCAAACGAATCGAAAAGGACGCGTGGTATGGCGGAAGTAGAGTATCCTGAGAGATCACTGGAGCAGCCATCCTCACTCCAGCGCTGGAGTTGGGGGGCAATGCTGCTCAATGTGATCTGGGGCCTCAAGCACAACGTAGACCTGGCTTTGTTGACGCTGATTCCGGTGGTAGGTTTAGTAATTCCTTTTATTTTAGGAGCCAAAGGAAATGCCTGGGCCTGGAAAAACCTGGAGTGGAAGAGTGTAGAGCAATTTGAAAAATCACAAGCCAACTGGGCGTTGTGGGGATTCGTTGCTTGGTTTTTTATCGCGGTAGCGCTTTTCATTCCGGTGGCCAAAGGCATTATGGAGTTTAAGTGGAGTCATTCCAAAGTCTACCAGGAAACCATCGAAGAATTTTTAACTCTGGACAAAATTAAGATTATCTTGGGAGACAAGGCACGTGCCGATTTATATGAAGTCAAGAAGCTTTCAGGCCGTCGCCTGCGTTTAGGTTTTCGGATCAAAGGGACACGTTCGACCAGCAAAGCGCGTTTTCATATTATGGAAATTGCCGGCCACTGGGCAGTGTATCGGATTACCATATATGAACCGAGCGGAAAGTCAGTCGTCGATTTTCCATTGCCGCATGACATGTTGATGTACGGACCGGGAAAAAAAATGGGTGAGCGACCTCAACTAACGGAAAATTATAACGTGATTGTTGTCAATGCCGGAAATGCGCGGATTCTTCATTTGGCGAGAGTCATCAATGAATTGAATCCGGAAATATCCGTTACTGAGGCGGTTGAGCTGGTGCGTTTTGCTCCGCAACGGATTTATTCCGGCGCTACCGAACAAGGAGCCTTAAAGATGAAACAAAAACTTGAGGATTTTGGCGCGGTGGTTGAGTTAAAAAAAGGCTTGTCCGGCCAATGACTACAAAAAAAACGAGAAGCAATGCATCTCAGGAGCAAGCATCCCTCCAATTTCTCTATCACGACTTTAATCAGTGTTTTGAACAGCTGCGCTATTATGACAACCAAATCATCAGTAATTTCCGGTTTGTGTTTGTAGTCTATACTTTCTTGACTGGTATTGTCACCTCATTGTACCAGCTTTTTACAGCTAAAGAACTTGATTTGTATCTGCCGGCCATGTTGACTTTGAGCGTCGGATTACTTTTAGGGATTGTTATTTTTGCCGTGATTATACGCAATCGGATTTATTTTGTTCGTATGGCCCGGTACGTGAATGAACTGCGCGAACTCTTTTTACAGCATAAACCACTGGGTTTTGAAAATCACACCCGAATGTATACCCGGTCTGATGAACCGTATTATTTTAATTGGTTAAGTTCTCAGTCGTGGTTGATTTACATTGTTGCCTTTTTGAATGCCATGGTACTTTTTGTGATCGGTCTGTTTGCCTCGGCCTATCCCTTGGGTATCTACGCAGCACTGGCTCTGTTCTTCTTTGCCATCCAAATTGCGGCTGCCATCCTGGCTTTGCAAGCCAGAGAATAGCCGGGACATTTTCCGGCAGTGCGACTAAGAGCAGAAACCATTTTGAAATACAATGAAGAAAAGTTACAAGCTGCTTGGAAAGTCTCTTGCCGGTTAAAAGGAAAGCAGTCTGTGCCGGAAGAGGCATAACCAAGAATATCACGGGGGCGACACGGCCATGGAGTATGTCTCATTTGATCCGGAAAACGGGGATCTGCATTTGCAACTTCCGGAGTCCTACCTGCAGTATCAAGAAGAACTCTACGTACTGCTGGCTGATAAATTTTTGAGCGAAGACATAAATGACCAGACACTCGAGCGCATGAATGCTTATGTGGCAGAGTGGCTAAAAACGCGCTGAATTTTTTAGCGGTTCAATCCTATTAAATGTGATAAAAATACCACAGACTCACGCCTGCGCGTATTTTTATGTTAGGATCAGAATGTCCTTTTCTGCCATGACATCCCTCTTTGCTAATCGGGTATCTTAGCATTCAATAGGACATTTATATTTTGGGTTGACAGTGATTTTTTTACTCATGGACAGGTCTCCTAATAGTATTTTATACTATTTTTCCGATTCGGGGTAATTGCCCGGGGTTTCCTTCACAGGCCGGACAGGGAAAAAGGCTGCAAGGGAGTTTGCTTATGTCAAAATTGAGATTTAAGAATTATGGCGGCAGTTATCAGCTTAAAATCCAGGATGCTCAGGATCTGGAGAAAGTGCAATTTCTGGATGAGGTTTACTGGGCTGCTACCAGTATTCCAATTGATAGTCTGGACTGTGATCAGGCCTTGCCGGCATATCTGGATACGGATAAAAACCGCCGGATCCGGCCAGGAGAGTTAAAAGCGGCGCTGGCCTGGGTGTTTCGATTGCTTGCCAATCGAAGCCGTTTATCCCAGGGAACGGATGTCTTATGCCTGGGGGATATAAATACCGATGATCCTGAAGGCCAAAGGCTGTTAGGTGCTGCCAGACTTATCTTAGCCAATCTTAATACTCCCGAGGCGACGGAGATAAATCTGGCCCAGGTCAGGGATGTGCAAAGTATTATGGCCAGGGCGGCGAATAACGGCGATGGCATTATTCCACCGGATGCAAGTTCCAGTCCCGATTTAAATCAATTTATTGCTGTTGTTATGGATACCATAGGTTCTGTTTTGGATGCCGGCGGCAAACCCGGAATCAGTCAAAAGCAACTTGAAGATTTTTTTAAGGCAACGGAAGCCTATCTGGAGTGGAAAGACCGGGGCGAAATTCCTCCGGGGCAGACTGCCCCCGAAATAATGCCTTGGGGCCTTGAAACCTCGCAAGCTTTTGAATTGGTGGCGGGCTTGGAAGAGAAAATTGAGCAATTTTTCACCCAGTGCTTAATGGTGAAGTTTGATGAGCGAACCGCGGCGCAGATGCAGCTTCGCGAGCCGGAACTGGAAGAAATCGATTTTTCGGATAAAGCCGTAATGGAAGCCCGGCTTAAAGCGAGTCCCCTGGCCCTGCCTAACCCGGAAGGTATTTTGGATTTGCAGGGCAAGATCAATCCTTTGTATAGGGACCAATTACAGGAACTGCAAACCAAGGTTCTCAACCGCGCCCTGGGAGGCCCGGTCAAACAGCTTACGGAAAAAGCCTGGGCACAGGTAAAGGACATTTTTGGGCCGTATCAAACCTGGCGTAAAAACAAACCATCGACTAGCATAGATAAAATTGAAGCAGACAAGCTCCGGGTTTATCTTAAGGGGTCTTTTAGGGAACAGGTAACTCAGCTGATGGCCCAGGATTTAAAAGTGGCTGAAGATATAAACCAGCTCCATAATTTAGAAAAGCTTATCCTATACCAAAGATGGCTGCTGGAGCTGGCCAATAACCTGGTAAGCTTTGCCAATATTTATGACCCCCAGCGCCGGTCCCTTTTTGAAAGGGGAACCTTGATAATTGCCGGCAGAGAAATCACCTTTACCATGAAAGTTCAGGATAGGCAAGCCCATAAAAGCATAGCCAAGCATAGTTATATGTACCTATTGTATGTTGAAATTACCGGTCGCCAGGATCAAGATATTAAATTTGAGATCATGGCTTCAGTGACTTCCGGTAATGCTGATGGACTAAGCGTCGGAAAGCGGGGAATATTTTTTACTTTAGACGACCGGGAGTGGGATGCCGAAGTAGTAGACATAATAGTCAACCCCATAAGCCCCTGGGAATCCGTGAAATCGCCTTTTCAGAAAGTTAGTGATTTTGTAAAAAATCAGATAGAGAAATTCACCAAATCCCAGCAAGCTAAACTTGATAAAAGCCTTAGTTCTTCAGATGCCGGTGGTATGATACGTAATCTTTTACTGGTAGGAGGCGTGACAATCGCAGCTCTGGGCTCGGCTTTTGCTTATATTACCAAGGCACTTTCCCAGGTAAGAATAAATCATATTCTGGTAGCTTTATTAGGCGTGGCCGCCGCGATTTTATTGCCGGGTATAATTGCGGGTTTTAGCAAGATACGCAAACGGAATATGAGCGTGCTGTTGGAAGCATCCGGCTGGGCGGTAAATGCCCGTAT
>JAGLMY010000278.1 GCA_023139775.1 bacterium | reverse complement strand
GGCACACCCAGTTTCAAACATACTTCCAGTGCCAACTTTTCTATATTCCATCCAATATATTTTTGTTTTGTTTCTCTTTAAATAAATTCCGGGGACACCATACTTATTTATTTCCCTTTGGTCCAGGTTTTTGCCGGCTAAGTTTTCTCCCTAACTCGTTTTCTATCTTTTTAACAAACTCCTCTGATCCTAATGGTCTTCCTGTACATTCGTGACGTTTTATTTCACTTTCCTCTTTCCGGTCATCCATTATGTTTATATATTCTGACCAGCTTTCCACCCGATCAAGTAACGGTCTTACCTTGACCAGCTTATCATCCTTTTCATTTCTATGCGCCTTTGCACTACTCCACTCATATTCTTCCGGACTTTTACAAATACCTGCTTTTAGCGGAGCTTTCGGTGGGACCGCAGGTCCCCCCGACGCGAACGCCGATGCGTTCTGCTGGCCCCTCCTATCCGATTCAGGGGCTCCGCCCCCGAACCCCCACTCTCTATTTATAGAGAGCCCTGGATTTCTTTCAATATATCTCACTGCTGTCAGTAAATATTTTTCATCCATCGGATACGATAAAAACCTTCCCTGCCATAAATGGCCTCTCCAGGATTTCCTGAAATTGATCATCCGAGTATATCTCCTATGTGCTTCTCCTATTCCAATTACCATTCCTCTCGTGTCATCCGGAACTGCAATCATATGAACATGATTGGACATTAAACAATAGGCCCATATTTCCACATCACATTTCCCGCACCATTCTGACATTAATTGAATATATTCAAGGTAATCAGTTCTTTTGAAAAATGTGTTTTGTCTACGATTGCCACGCTGGATGATATGATGTGGTATTCCTGGCACTACTACCCTTGCTAATCTTGACATATCAACACCTCCTGCTTATTTAGACAGGAAGTGTCTCTGTTTCATTCGTTTTTGTATAAAATAATTATGTATGGTGTCCCCGGAATTCTTTCTCGTCTCGGCCTCCATGCTCAAGACCATTTATGCGGAAGTCGCGTACACCTTGTCTCCCGGGGTGCGTAAAAACTTTAAGGTTTTTGCAGTGAAGCCAGGATTTTTTTAGCCTTTTCTTTATCTTCTCTGGACTCCGGCTGCTTATCCGCAGGTCCGGGCAGGGCTAAAGCCTCCTCTAAAAGCGGTTTGGCTTCGTCTTTCTTGTTTTGCGCGATCAAAGTCTCCGCCAGACCCACTCTCGTTATAATTTCCTCAGGAGCGAACTTTACAGCCAGGGTGGCATATTCCAGGGACTTGTTCATATTTCCGCAACTCAGAGGCCACCCAGGAGCTTTACGGTAGAGCACACCCAAGACATGATGTGCAAGCCCATGTTCTTTGTCTAAAGCAATGGTTTTCTCCATTGCATCCCGGATACCCCCTACTGCGAATAGGCTGTTCAATATTCCCCGCACTTCGGCCGCACGTCCTTCACAGACACTGAACCAATAGTAACCCTCCACTTTGTCCGACGCGGATTTTTGCGCACGCTGGGCCATGATTTTTCCGGCGTCAAAAATTTTAATCTGTTTCTCTCTGGGTGAATGGTCGCCAGCCCACCAATAACAACGGGATAGACGCCACAAAGCTTCGAAATTTTCTGCATCCCTAGCGAGCACTTCATTATAAAGCGAGATAGCTTTTTCCAGAGTCGGATTCTTTTCGCGCAGAGTGTATTCCGCAGCCCCCGCTTGCATGAGTCTAGCCAGGTCTTGCTGGTTTATCTGCGGACTGGTGCTGTCGGCAGTCGCTTCCCCGCCGGCCTTGGCGGCTGGAGTGGTCAGCTCCTCCTGGATCAAGGTTCTGGCGGTACCCGTGTTGGCAATACTGCTGTCAGTAAAAGCAACAAGTACAGTGAGGCAGGTAAAAATCCCGAGAGTGTATCGCATATCAATGCTCCTTTATAGTTTTGCAGGGCAGGGGTAAAATGCCCTTTCTCTGCTATAAATCTCGGCATAATAATGAAAAAACGTTAGCAAGTTTTTTCTGAGGAGTAATGAAAAATTATACGCAGAGATAAAAGTTCCAGGAGCTTTCTTGTTGCCAGGTCTGCAGCACTAATCTTGGTTAGATGAATTACCTTGCGGCAAACCGCAGGGTATCTCTCCTTTCGGAGAAGGGAGCAGGAGGGATTGGCAGCCCTGGCAGAACGTTTGCTTTTTACAAAAACTTTTGCACGTACCCACCATCCCCCTGGCCCCCTTTTCCAAAGGGGGAACTCAATAAGGTAATCCCGCAGCAAGCTACGGGGAATTACAAGTTAATTTTCAAATGATTATACCTGCAACCCCAACGATTAGCAGGATGTATAAAGTTCCTGAGTCTGCCGGACAATGCGGCTCCAGGAAAAACGGGAGGCCGCCTCCCGGGTGCCGGCTTGCAGGCGTTTCACCAGCGCCGGATCATCCAGCAGGGTTTTAATTCCTTGGGCCAGAGCTTGCGGGCTGCCTGGTTCCACGGCCCAGAAATGAACGGGGCCGGAGTTAAATAATTCAATAACTTTATCTAATTTCTGATTCTGCTGCAAAACCCCCATTTCCATCGAAAACTGGTGATTTTCAAAAAAACTAGTTCGATAAAACTATTGATTATCAATTGTTTTCAAAAACGCGGAATTTCACTAGCAAGCACTTTTTGGCGAAAAGAGGGGTTTTGCAGCAGAATCAAATAACAAGTTAACGAAAATTTTCGTCCGGCCGGAGTCAATTTGTCAAGATAAGGAAAAAAGCAAAATAAAGCGACTAGGAGCCTGTCGGACTTAAGTCTTAACGGAGTTGATCACCAATAATTATTAAAGGGGACGTAGTTTAGTTGTCCAGTTGATATTTGCGATATTTTTGAAAAAAAGCAAAAGAAAAATGCCAGTCTAAATAACTATGCCAAGACAAGGGAGAATACATATAAGAAACGGGATTAGTAGTAAGTGTATGTAAGAAACTATCAACATATTTTAAAATAAGTGGCTCCCTGCGGCAAAGGAAGCTTCGTCGATCGGGAATATACTATTTGGTTAACCCGGGTAAAATTATAAAGGAGGAATTAGGTGATAACTGGACAACGAAACAACGTCCCGTTAGTTACAATATTGAGCTGCTGTTTCGACTAAGCCAAAGAGCAAATAAAACCGATAATATTATGAAAGAGCAAATGGAGTCATTTGCTTTTTGGGGATACAAGGAATTGGGGATAAGCGGGAAAGAGCTTTCGCGATATTTGGGCATTTCACAGTCCCGTTTATCGGAAGCGATTGAACGAGGGGAAGTGTTTGCGCAAGGGAAATCCCTAACCGATTAACCGAAAGCCGTCCCCCTTTCCGAAAAAAAGGAGGTAGAAATGACAGTAGAAAAACTCGAAGACAAAGTGTGGATGCAAGATAATGTCCGGATCGTCGTACGCTGTAATTCTGACACCAAAGTCAGAGACTACCCCCACAAGAACGCAGCACAGGCGAATTGGAATGTCACCCGATTCATAGAGAAGCGCATTACCCCTTTGCTTAATGGTCAAGAGGTTGTCGTTCTTATGGGGGATGGAGAGCAACCTCATGGAAGGAATCTTCTTAGCTCTCTCCGTGATTCCTACAAGAATAGATAGTAAATGCGAAAAGCATATGGAACGTATTCGTTGAAATCTTCACATTGAGAATAAAATTAACGAATAGGTATAAAAACTGCTAACGACTCAATGGAGCGGACTTTACACCGGCGCTTCGCGTCTCTGTAAAGCCGCTCATTTCGAGAGTTATGTGACCTGACATGATAAATTCCGGGGACACCATACTTAATTGTCAGCCACAACTAATCTAAATAAGTATGGTGTCCCCGGAATTTGCGTCATGGATAATATTATGGAAATTAATACCTAGCCGCGAATCCCCCGCCTTTCAAGGCGGAGTATTTTAGTATCTGAAACACCCACGATTAGGGGGCAGGAATAAGAGAATGAAAAAGTATCTAAAATTATTCATTCCATTCCAATTAACCTTCTTACTCCTTTGTATACCGTTTCCGAATCATGCTGATAAAAGTATTCTTGAAAACAATGAAAATTACCGGGTCATCAAGATTATAAGCAACCGTTCACTTGTGGCTAAAAGGAACGATCAGAAAACCAAGATATACTTAATCGGCATCAAGTGGAGTGGTGATAAATCCGGGATTCAGTATCTTGAAAAGACCCTTCTTGGAAAAGAAATCTATCTGGAAAAAGAGAAAACCAAGGACTCGGATCAAGGACTACAGGTTTACGTATTTCGCTATGAGGATGATCTGTTTATCAATTGCGAGATAATCCGCAGGGGATATGGTGCTTTCGATAAGGGAAATAGCCGGAAATATATGGCAGAGCTTAAAGCAGCCGAAAAAGAGGCGAAGTTAGCCAAAGCCGGAATCTGGCAA